>JAYVZW010000464.1:0-9767 GCA_043783015.1 Verrucomicrobiota bacterium | reverse complement strand
GCTGCCGAACGTCATGGGCCAGGTGGTCATCTACGCCAGCCTCACCGTGCCCGGCGTCATGCTGCTGGAAGCCGTGCTTAGTTTCCTTGGATTGGGTGTGCAACCTCCCGCCAGTTCCTGGGGTGTGCTTATTCAGGAAGGAGCCGCCAATATGGAAACCTCTCCCTGGATGCTGATCTTCCCCGGACTCGCGTTCACCACCACCCTGCTCGCACTGAACACCCTCGGCGATGGATTACGCGATGCGCTCGATCCCAAAAGCGGGAACTGAACGCGAAATGGTGGCCTGGCCCTTGGAACGGCATTCTCGGCGGTGCGGTTTCCCACATAAGGCGACTCCTCGCGGTTGGTTTGCTTCTTGTGGCTATAATATTATTTAAGGAGGAATGGGGACAGGGGCTGCAAAGGCAAATTCAGCGCGCGCCAGGAGTGTATTTCTTGCCCAAGTGCAGATAAAGGATGCGCCTTACCTCAGCGATGCCCAGCGGATCTTTGTTAGTCCAATGGCCGCTGGGAATGATGATCTCACTTTGCGCCCCATCAAGGTGGCTGCTCCAATACTCCACGATCCCGTCGCTGCTGGCAGGTTTGGTGTGATCCGGGTTTCCTCCTTTGCCACGGTCGCCAATGATGGAGTGGTAGGGAATGCTCTTGGCCAGCGGAAGTTTAGCCAGGTTTTTCACAAAGCGGTTTTCTGGATTGAGGAAATCCACACTGGTGGGCATTTTCTTTGATTTCTCCCCAATGGAATTGGCTTTGGCCAACGCTAAAACGCTGGGGTCATCATTGAACAAGTTTTTGGGTTTGCGGATCAAGAAGGCTCCCAGTTTGCCCATGAAGCCCTTGGCCAGGTTCGCACCGCGGTGGGATGGGGAGAGAAAGATAACGCGGCTGATCTCAGGTCGATGCTGAAAAATTAGCGCTTTGGTTATGCTCTTGCGGGTTTCGGGAACAAAGTCCATTTCTCCGGGGGACTTGTCGTAAGTGGCATTCCATAGCTTCATACCACTATCGGTCATCAGGACGCGGCTGATCATGCCGCCCATGCTGTGCCCGAGCACGACGATCTTCTTGTGATCAGGATAGCGGGCATGGACGGCATCCAGCTGCTGACGTAAAATAGAGGCACTCAATGGATAGGGATAACCGGAGGGATAACTGAAGAACCAGATTTGGTAATTTTTCCGGATTACCGGATCCGTCCGCAGGCTTTCGATCATGGGAGCCCAGATGGCTTCAGAGTCCCCCAATCCATGGATGCACAGCAGGGGAATTTTTTTGGGATCATAGGGTTGCAAGAGTGCCAGGCGCGGTCCGTTGGCCATCTCACCGGGTTTGATCAACCCACCGCGTTCCTTCTTCCCGGGACTAAATTCCGCCAAGGCCAACGCAGTGGGGGCTGTGAAATCTGCCGCCAGCGGATAGCTTCGCCCACTCAGCGTAACGGTTTCATTGGAGAGAGCATCGACGAGGCTGGCAATGCCGTTGTTGCCTCTGATTTCCACTACTCCCGTCATGCCATAGTAGGCGTGCTTCCCTTGCGCGAATTGATCGTGCTTGGTGAAATCGAAATCTTTGGTGTCCACTACCAATGGCGCGCCAAGGCCTTCCTGAGCGCCATCGTTCGCCACCAACCGTCCCTTGAATTGATAGCGATCGGCTGGCCGAATCTTGAAGTTAGAAGGATTGAGGGCACGATCCGCAAGGGGCTTGAGAGCGAACGCCCATGTCTTGGTCGCACCAGGGCAGGCCAGGGGAGCTTTCCAAGGTTGCAATCCGGCATCGTTCATGATCTCGAAAATGCGGGCTACGGCAAAATTATAGTCCGCCCGGGCCTGGGCATTATTCGGGGTCTTCTCCAAGACCGCACCAGCAGCCGCAACGGCGTCCAGATATTGTCCAATGTTCGCCCGTGGCTCCCTGGAAGGATGCTTCAAGGCCTGCGTGATGATCTGGCCCGAGGCAGAGGTCGATTGGTATGCCGGGCGCTTCTCACTAAAAGTGGAATGCGAGCAACTTGTGACCACCAGGGTCATGCTCAAAAGGGAGGTGTGGCAGATGGCGCGTAAATTCATAAGTGGCAGTAAATCGGATTGTTGAACCGAATATGCATCTTCTCTGTGACGGAATTGGTTTGCTTCTGTTCAGGTGGAATGATTGTTTTCCACTTTTCTTTCAGCCATGACAGTCCACCCCCATGCGGCAGCTTCGTCAAGCCCCTCGTCCAGATTGCCAATGGGATAAGTGCGCAGACCACCTCGCACGCGTCTGCATCGAATTTTGGAACAACGGTTGCAAACCTAAGCCCCTTGCCGTTCAGGTCATCATGTTCAAACGACTCCTTGCTTTTACGCTGACCTTCTTTGCGACCCTTGCCTGGAGCGATGACTCCCCCGCCAAGGTTGAAGGCTTCACTTATGTCCGCACCGTGGGCGGTATCGCGGAATACAAACTGGATGCCAACGGGTTGCAAGTGCTGCTTCTCCCCGTGAAAACCGCCCCGGTGGCGACCTTCATGGTGACGTATCATGTCGGCTCCCGCAACGAAGTCACCGGCACCACGGGCGCGACGCATTTGCTGGAACACTTGATGTTCAAAGGCAGCACCAAACACGACCGCAGTCTCGGCACCGGTTATGACCAGGTTCTTGAACGCGTCGGCGCGGAGACGAACGCGACCACATGGCTGGACCGCACCAATTACTACTCCACAGTCCCGATGAACGCCTTGCCGCTGCTCATCGAAGTCGAGGCCGAGCGCATGAGAAACCTGTCACTGCGCGAAGAGGACCGTCGCCCGGAGATGACGGTGGTGCGCAATGAATTCGAGCGCGGTGAAAACAAACCGATGGATGCCTTGAGTAAAGAAATCTGGGCCGCCGCCTTCCAAGCGCATCCGTATCATCACGATACCATTGGCTGGCGCAGCGACATTGAGCGGGTGCCCATTGAGAAACTCCGCGCATTCTACGATACCTTTTATTGGCCGGATAATGCCACCGCGACTGTCATCGGTGACTTCGATCCCGCAGAGGCGCTCGCCGCGATCAGGGAGCACTATGGCGCAATCCCAAAATCGCCGCACCCCCTCCCGCAACTATACACCGAAGAACCGGAGCAAAGCGGACAGCGTCGCGTGTTGCTTAAGCGCAGCGGAGAGATCGGCATCGTGGCCCTGGCGCACAAAATCCCACAGGCCACGCACGAAGACTGGCCGGCCATCCAGGTCTTCAGCAGTATCCTTACCTATGGCAAGACAAGCCGTTGTTACCGCGCCCTCACGGATAAAAACCTTACCATCGAAGTGGACGGTGAGGCGCGCTTCACGCATGACCCATCGCTGCACGTCACCGCTGCTTATCTTAACAACGGCGTGAAGCACGAGGATGTGGAGCGCAAGTTGGTAGCGGAAATCGAAAAGATCAAAACCAGCGGCGTCACTGCGGGCGAAGTGCAGACTGCCATCGCCGGCTTCCTCGCCCGGCGCGCTTACGCCCGCGACGGCTCCTTCTCGCTCGCCAGCGAACTCAATGAATGCATCGCCGTCGGGGACTGGACTCTGTATGCTTCGCTGGAAGCAAAGATCAAAGCCGTGACGCCTGCTGAGGTTCAGCGCGTGGCGAAGAAGTATTTCATTGAGGACCACAGCGTCGCAGGCTGGTTTGTGCCGGTCCAAACGAAGAGCGATGACCAACCCAAGGATGTGTCTGCGAAAGAGGAAGCTTTCCAACCCAAGGAGGTGCTTGCGCCCCAGCCACTGGCGACTCCGCTGGGCGACATCCCATCGGCTGATCTCGCGCATCGCGTCGCACGTGAGCGGGTCGCGGGCATGGACGTCCTCGTCTGTCCCGGTGTGGCCAAGGACATCGTGCATGTGGTGATAAGCGTGCCTGCCGGTGAAGCCGCTTCATCCAACCGCGCAGTGGCCCATGTCGTTGCCGGAATGTTGGAGCGCGGCACGAAGAAACACGACCAGTTCGCCTTCGCCGATCTCTTGGAAAAAGTAGGTGCCTCCATTGTATCCAAGATCAAGATCGACACCGTCGAATTCTCCGTGAAATGCCTAAGCAAGGACATGCCGCTTGTGATCTCGCTCCTTGCCGAGCAACTGCGCACCCCAGCCTTCCTGCCGGAGGAACTCGCCAAGCTGAAAAAAGAAATGGCCGACAGTTTCCAACAAACCTTGGAGAGCACTGACACCCAGGCGGCAATCGCCTTCTCCCGCGCGGTCTTTCCCAAGGGTCATCCTTCGCGACAGAACACCGTGCCGGAAATGCTCGCTGACCTGGAGAAAGTAAAACTCGTCGATGTGCGCAGCTTCCATGCGGCAAATTACGGCCCACGCGATTCCCACCTGATCGCCGTGGGGGATTTCGATGCCGCGGCTTTGCAGTCGGAAACCGCCAAGGCATTCGACGGTTGGAAAGCGCAGGCCGAGCGCAAGCAGACCACCGGCACAGCATCAGATTCCCCCGGTGGTGAAGTTTTCTTCCCCATGCCCGATAAAGCCAGCGTCACCATCATCATTGGTCAGCCCAGCGGACTCAGTGCCCGGGACCCGGACTGGCTTGCTCTCAATGTCGGCACCAAAGTTCTCGGCGAAGGCTTCATCAGCCGCCTCATCGGAAACGTGCGCGATCGCGAGGGGCTCACCTACGGCATTCACGCAGTTATGGATGACGACAGCTATCGTCCCGGCCAATGGGCCATCCAGGGCACCTTCGCCCCTGCCCTGCTGGAGAAAGGAATCGCCAGCACCCGGCGTGAACTTGAGGGCTGGTGCAAAGACGGCATCACCGCCGATGAACTCGCCTATCGGAAAAGCGCCATGGCCGGAGCCTTCACCATCAGCTTGGAAACTACCGAGGGTCTCGCCGAGCGCCTCCTGGTCTGCGTCGAGCGCGGCTTCGATATAAAGTGGCTCGACGAATTCCCCGCCAAAATCAACGCGCTCACCCTTAATGAAGTGAACGCCGCGATCAAAAAACACCTCGACCCCGCGAAGATGGTGACCGTGAAGGCCGGGACGGTGAAGTGATAGCGGCGTCGGAATTCAGCTACTCCGACTTGAGCGATGCCATGTCGATTGAGAAGCGATACTTCACATCAGACTTGACCATTCGTTCATAGGCTTCATTGAGCTTTTGAATCGGGATGACCTCGACATCGGAGGTGATGTTGTGCGTGCCGCAAAAGTCGAGCATCTCCTGCGTCTCGGCGATGCCGCCGACGCCCCGCGCCACGGAGGCCGGTCATGGTCACCAGTTCTTTAAAGATGGAACCAGTATAAAAAAACTCTCCGGTCAACCCAATGGAAGGGCGGCCGGAGAGCGGTGTTGCTTCGGTAGTGCTTAGCTTACTTTGTTGGTGGCATGAGCACTTTATCAATGACGTGAATCACGCCATTGCTCGCAGGCACGTCGGCCTTTACGACCTTGGCGTCATTTACCATCACGGTGCTGCCTTTGACCTTGATATCAAGTTCCGCGCCATTGGCGGTTTTGGCTTTCATGGTCTTGACGTCTGCGGCCATGACTTTGCCCTCAATGACATGATAGGCGAGCAACTTGCCCAGCTTCTCTTTGTTTTCTGGCTTGAGCAACTCCTCCACAGTGCCGGCGGGGAGTTTGGCAAAAGCTTCATCACTCGGCGCGAACACCGTGTAAGGGCCCTTCTCTTGGAGCATCTGGGTCTTGCCTGCGGCATCAAGTGCAGCAGTCAGGGTCTTGAATGTTCCGGCGGATTTCGCAGTGGCAACGATGTCATCAGCAGCCAAAGCGGCGCTGGCGATGAAGCCAAAAAGGCTGGTGAATAGTATTTTTTTGATCATGGTATTTTATGGGTTTGTTATTTGACTTGGGTTTTAATTCCAAGCGCAGATACTCAACCACCAGCCCATTATCCACTATGGGGTATTGCCCTACTCATGAGCGAATTTACGCCTACAGCGGTAGCTACTTAAAAACGGCAGCACGCGAATTCAGAGGTCTGCTTCAATAGCATCGAGCGTGCGCCATTGGCCAGCCGCCGCTTGGGCACGTGACTCTGCCATGCGCTGCACAAATCGTTCGTCGTGCTCCAACTTGTAATCAATCCAGGCATCCTCGTTAGCAAACCCGATGATGATCGCCGCTGGGCGACCATGCCGGGTCACGAGAACCTCCTCGTCACAGGCTCGGTTCATGAACTCCGAGAAGGAGTCCTTAACTTGGTTCATTGGTGCGGTGATCATTGGGGTATTCCGTGTTTGTCCAGCCAGTTGTAGGTTTAATCTTTCGGGACGATGCCATGGATCATGACGTAGCCCTCTCCGATGTCGTAATAAATGCGAATTCCATCAACGCGCAGGCGATACTGAGGCAGCTTGAGTTACCGCATTCTTTTGATGCGGCTCTTGCTGGTCTTGGCAGGCTCGTGAGTGAGATGAGCACGCATCGCAGCGATGACCGCAAAGCGAAACTTTGCGTCCAAAGTGCGAAGATCGTTTTCTGCATGTGTTGTAAGACGTAGCTCATACATCTGGCCATATTGTAGCTATAATTTCGCACGAGTCATGCGAACTGTTTACCGAATCCGGTCGGCATGAATTACCCGACGATCCAAGAAGGCGTCGGCGGCGGCATGGTCTTCATCGAAGCTGTAGTGGCATCGTCCACAAAGAACGCCGCATGGACGCCGCCGGACTACACGCCCACCCAACGCGTCGCGTATGGCGATGTAACACTGTATCCGGATCGTAGCTGGTTTGGCAAATTGCGTGGTAAGCAAAGAAATGCAATTTTATGCCTCACGACGCTCTTGATTTCTGACGGCACACTGGACACATTCACATGTGCCTTCGCCAGAAAAAGATGCCCAGGTCGCTTATGAATCACCATCGGTTGATTCGAAGCACGCAGTGGGTGGATGTCTGATGGCACTACCTAATGCCGATACTCTGAACGGCTTCCTAGGCCAAGCGAAGCAGATTTGGTTGCAGGGCTGGTTGAACGCTCCCGCTCGGCACCCCTATCTCCTGCTGCGGCTTTACCATTGTGTGGCATTCCTTCGATACGAAGGGAACAAGTTTTGGGATAGCTTTGCTGAGGTGGTTGGCGAGCCTGAGATCGCAACGAACCGTCAGGCCGAGATTAACCATGCTTTTGCCCGTATCTCCGATCACTTGGGATTGCCACTTATACCAAGTCAATATGTGCAATCGGCCGTCAGGCATGTCGGTATTCCTGTTCGCGTATGGCGCGGCTTCATGTCGGTATGTGAGCGATTGTGGTTTGCCGGTGAAGAATGGAAGCAATGGAGCGATGACGAATGGGAGTCAGGAATAGCGATGTGGGTGGGGGGAAGAAAGAATCTTCGGGACTTCTTCGTGAAGAACAGAGAGACGGCGACGAAGTGGGTCGATGAGATGTTCGATGCGCGCCGAGTCCTGACTACTCATGCTGAGTGGACGCTCTCTGAGATCAAGCAGGATTCGCTGCTGCGTCCTGAATACTTTGAAGCTGTTCCAGAGACAGCGCTGTTTCTTCGGCCTGACAATCCGGAGTCACTGTTCAGGGATCGTCCCAGACTTCGTTTTACTGAGAAAGACGGCATCGTTAGCATCAATCTCGAAGCACCGAGAGTCGCCAAGGAATCCGATCTCCCTGCAACCTGGCGGGTAGGCGAACGATGCGCGAAGGCATCGACGAACCCCGTGTCATTGGCTTTGGACAGCGAGGCTTTTGTCCCCGCACTGACCCTGCATATGCGCAGAGGCATTGCTGATACGCCGTTCCCTCCGCTAAGAGGCATGGCACCGTGGGCTTTGTGGTCGGATACGCTTGGCACATTCGTGTCACCGGAAGCGCGTGGCTTGCCTGTGGGGTTTTATACGATCATTTCGCGGCACAAGCTGGCCTTTGCATCGCGTGATGGCTGGCTTGATGACGATGATGAAGAATGCCGTTGGAATCAAGAATATGAACTGTGCGACGGTTCCAATTGCTTCCTCACTCGCCTGCATCCGGAAGGACGACGGGCGGCACTCGAAGTGGAGGGTTGGCACCAGATCACTTTCGCTCCACGCGAGCGGTTGGAACTTCGCCTTTTTCCCTCACCCGCAAATCGTTTTCAGTTGGATGTGTCTCGGGATGGAGTCGTTCGACTGCCCGGCTGGCCTTGGTTCCTTGTAAAGATGCCAAAGGGTATGCTTGCCAGTTCGGGGGAGGAAACTGCCTTGCTGTTGAATCGCGAATTCCGTCTCTACACGGCTGATCGACGCATCAATGGCAAATGGCTAGAGTGTGACGAGGCATGTGGTTTGGAGGACGACCAGCTTTTACATTTCAAGGTTGCCGATGATGCACGGTATCCACCACTGCGCCAACAACCGCCGCGGCCAGCCGTCAATCTCGACGGGTTCAATCAGCTAAATGCCGCGATGGTGGCCGTTGCACCACAAGACGATTCACTCCCGTTCTCAGTGCAACTACGCTCGGAACGGCATGGCGTGATTCCATTTGGTAATACAGCCGAGGTGCGACTCGGTGTGACCAAAACGCTGAAACAGTCTCATCTCGATAAGCTGCAAGTCCGCTTTCGTGATTACCTGCCTTGGTTTCTGCTCACCGCGACTCAGGATCATGCCTCGTGGGAGGAACTGCTCATCGCTTATGAGATGATGAATGTCTCCAACGTGCAAGCGCGACTGAATCAGTGGGCGTTCATCGTGATCGAACGCACTGGAATGATGAAGCGCAGAGGCCAATGTTGGACTGACTTTGAGAATCGCATTCACTTCGGATGCCATGATCACGGAACATTCGTTGTTGGCTATTCTGGTCTGACGAACCCCATCTATTCGCTGCTGGCTCAGGTGGAACCCACCGCGCCAATCAAAGCCGTTTGGGAACGTGGACATCCGCCGCACCTGGAAATGCGATTCACGCTCCAAGGCGACACTGACCGACGCTTGCGGCGTTTGTGTGAGGAACAACAAATCCGCATCATGCACGAAAGCTTATGGACCCACTGAACACACGTTTTAACCGCGAAGTCGTCGCCAACTTCACCGCCATGTTGCGCTCGCAGTATCAGGTGCATCAGCGCTTTCAAGGCATCAAGGAGCAGTGGCACTCTTTCCTTCAAGACCCCAAGCAGCTCATCAATGGTCCGTTTCTGGAAGCCGCGACCAGCTATGAGCAAGGTGCGCCGCTTGAAGCGCTGCCCTTGGCCGATGGCACCAGAAAGACCATCACCGAGGCCATGGGTGGGCACCGCCTCTACAAACACCAAAGCGACGCGCTCAATCTCGTGCTGGGTGGCGAGAACGTCGTGGTCGCGACAGGCACAAGCAGCGGTAAGACACGCTGCTTCCAACTGCCCATTCTGGATGATCTTATTCGTGATTCATCGCCTGGTCTTCGGGCCATCATCATCTACCCGATGAACGCACTCGTGAACGATCAATTGCAGGATTGGGAGCGGCTGCTGGCGAAACATCCGAAGATCACGTTTGCCAGATTCACGGGGCAGACTCCGAGCGACGGGAAAGCTTTTGAATCTGGGCTGCGTGAAGCGTGTCGAGCACGACTCAAAGGCAAAGTTGATCCTGATGAACTCGACGACGCGGCCAATGCCGAGTTCCACAAGGAAATGAAAAAGGCGCGAGATACTCCGAATCATTTGCGCCATCGCGCTGCGATTCGGCAGTCGCCACCGCACATTCTGATCACCAATTTTTCCATGTTGGAATACCTGCTCGTGCGTCCTGTCGATGCGCCAGTGTT
>JAYVZW010000463.1:0-9780 GCA_043783015.1 Verrucomicrobiota bacterium | reverse complement strand
CATCCCATTTCTCCAACAGCACCACACCCACTCGCTGGAGTTGTTCATTTTTCAATGGCGAGACGGCAGCATGATCATCTTCGATTCCCGCTGCGGCGAAGGCCTCGTTGCGGTTTGGTTTGACGAGATCAACTCCGCTCCACGGCAGCGGATTGTGCGGAGACGGATCGACCGTAACGAGGAGACCGTGCTCCTTGGCGATCTTCGTGACGGTTTGCATCAAGTCATTGGTCACAAAACCCTTGCCGTAGTCTTCAATGATGATGGCATCGAGTTCCGGACTGATGGCGCGGAGTGTCTTTTCAACTTCGATCAATTCCTTGTCACTGAGTTTTTCATTCCGCTCGCGATCAACACGCACGACCTGCTGCTGCCGGGCGATGATGCGCGTCTTGGAGATCGTGCGTCCAGTCTTGCTCACGAGCAGCGGATCGCAATTCACACGCTCTTCCATGAGAAGGCGTCGGAGTTGCGCCGCTTGTTCATCGTCCCCCACGCGCCCCATGATAGAGACTCGCGGCGCGAAGGGTGCCACGTTGCGCGCGACATTCGCCGCGCCGCCGGGATACCAGGTTTCTTTCGTAACTTCCACGACGGGGACAGGCGCTTCCGGCGAAATCCGGCGCACGCTGCCCCAGATGAAATGATCCAGCATCACATCGCCGATCACGAGAATGCGGCAGGCGGAAAATTTTCGGAGTTCGGCAGGGGTCATGAAGAAAAGCAGACGGAATTAACTGAATGCTCCGAATTTTCAGCAGGATTAATTCCGTTAAATTTCGTTAATTTTGTCTATTTCGCTCTTCTGGCGCGCACCGCAGCAGCAAGTTCGTCCAGCACGGACTCGGTTGCCTTCCATGAGATGCAGGCATCCGTGATGCTCTGGCCGTAAGTGACGGGCTGCCCGGGCTTCACGTCCTGCCGTCCCGCGACCAGGTGGCTTTCGATCATCACACCCGCGATACCCGTGCTGCCGTTAATGATTTGTTCCGCGATATCATGGGCCACGAGCGGCTGACGGTTGTAGTCCTTCAAGCTGTTGCCGTGACTGCAATCCACCATTAGATGCGGTGGCAGTCCGCGCGCGTTGAGCTGGCCGACGGCATTGTCCACACTGGCGCGGTCGTAATTGGGTGATGCCTTTCCTCCGCGAAGGATGACATGGCAGGCGTCGTTACCGCGCGTCTGCACGATGGCAGCGGTGCCGTGCTTGGTGACCGAGAGAAAAACATGCGGCGACTGCGCGGCAGCGATGGCATCCAGCGCGATCTGGATGTTACCATCAGTGCCGTTTTTGAAACCAACTGGCATGGACAGACCGGAGGCGAGCTGACGATGAATCTGGCTCTCCGTGGTGCGGGCACCGATGGCTCCCCAGGCAACGACATCAGCGATGTATTGCGGAGTGATGCTATCGAGAAACTCCGTGCCCGCAGGCACGCCCATCGCCGTGATATCCACCAGAAGCTGGCGCGCGCTGCGGATGCCTTTGTTGATGTCGTAGCTTTCGTCGAGATGGGGATCATTAATGAAGCCTTTCCAGCCGACCGTGGTGCGCGGCTTTTCAAAATAAACGCGCATGACGAGTTCGAGATCGGCGGCATGTTTTTCCCGCGCGATTTTGAGCAGCCGGGCGTATTCCAGTGCGGACTTGGTATCATGAATGGAGCATGGGCCGACCACGACCAGCAACCGGTCATCCTTGCCTTTTAGAATGGCTTCACATGCCTGCCGCGAGCGATTGACTGTCTCCTCTTGAGCATCGGTCAGCGAAATTTCCTCCATGAAAACAGCCGGCGGCACGAGGTCGCGAATGTGTTCAATGCGAAGGTCGTCGGTGCGGTGTTTGTCACTCATGTATTTATGGCGCAATAAAAGGGTGGGCAGATTCCGCATTCGTAGCGCTCGCGCAAGCAATTCGTCAATTTCATGCGGTTATACCATGCGGCCAAGCTGCCGCCTCCGGTCATCTGGCCTGCTTTTCCAGAACCGGTCTCACAATGGACTTGTTGGGTATCGCCACGGGCGCGGCTCGCGGCCAAGGGTTCAGCGTTAGAGAAACCAGAGAAAAATGACTCCGCTTCATCTAAAAACACCGCTGAATTATAATAATTTTAAAGCAACGTGAGATTAATGAAAGCAAAAATTAAGGCTTTCTTAATAACATATTGTCTGCGGAGGGTCGTTATCTATCTGGAGTGGCAATATGTTCGCTCGGGCTGACACGTTGGAATGGCAGGTAGCAATCGTGGGTTACCGCACAGTTTCAACTGGACAGGATTCATTTTGAATGCACTTAGGAAGTTTGTATTGCGGCTTCCACCACTCCTGACCAACCCGCCAATTAGCAGCCATCAATTTATCAGATGAACAAGCGTATGAATTGTTTATGGCTCGCTCTTTTTCTGGCATTCTACCATCACGATTATCTCTTAGCCGCTGAGCCGACGGCCATCACCGTTTCGCCGCAGGACGTCCGGCAGGAGTTTCAGGGCATGGGCTGCGGCGCGATTTTCTATGAGGCGCATGTCACAAGCCTCGGCGCAAACGGCCATCACGAGGAACAGGAAAAACTCTACGATGACATGTTCAAGAATGTCCGCACCGATTTCCTACAACTGCAAATTCGCGACATCCACGAACCGCAAAACGACAACGACGATCCCTACACCCAGGCCTTCAATCCCAAGGATTTCGCCTACTGTGAACACCCTTTGAAAATCGCCGAGGCCGCCAAAAAACGAAACCCGGCCATGCAACTCTACGCGGTGCTCTACACGCCGCCACCTTGGATGAAAACCAACAATGCCCCCAGCGGAGGCGGCAAGGCAAAAGCCACCATTAAACCCGGCCTCGAACTCGAGGTGGGTGAATACATCTGGGCCTTCCTCTCCTACATGCAACAGCACGGACAGGTCATCGACTATCTCAGCATATCCAATGAGGCCGATTGGGGTCACGACCAACCCGGATATTTTTTAACCAGTGAACAACACGCCCAATTGTTCGCCAAGATTGCCACCTACTTAAACGAAATGTCCAAGCGTCATCCCGAAGTGCCGCGACCGAAGCTGGTAGCTCCTAACATGCTCAGCGCCGTGGACACTGCAAAGCACTCGCTACCCGCCTTATTGGCCGCTGCGGGCGATCAGGTGGACGTAGTGGGAAATCACGACTATGACCGCCGTGGACACCGCTGGGCGAAAATGCGCGAGGTGGCAGGAAACAAACCGCTCTGGATGACCGAGTGTTGCTTCAATGGCGTGGACAAGTCGCCCGGATTGATCAACTCTGCTGGCGAGTTCTGGCTCTACATGACCGAGGCCTTTAATGAAGGTGTCAACGTCTGGCAGGCCTACGATTGGGTCTATCCGCCGCGCCAGGGAGGTGAAGCACTGATTCATTTGAACTGGGGCAAGTCTTACAAGCTCACCAAGATTTACCACGGTTTCCGCCAATGGTGTGCGCCGTTAGTCCCTGGCATGCATGTGGTGGGTTGTCAGGTCAGCGGCCCGTTTGCCAGCGATATTGCAAAGCCCGGAATCAAGGCTTCAGCATTTCTCGGGGGTGATCCTGCCAAACTCGTCATCCACATCGCAGCCGTGCAGGATCAAGACAGCGACATCGAGATTCGAGTGAACCCACCTTTCGCTGATTCCGCATACCGTATGTGGCGCACAGGAAAGGAGGAAGACTACATCGAGCTTCCCGGTGGAAAATCCAAAGACGGGCGAATTATTACCAGAATACCCGCCCGTGGACTACTCACTATTTCATTGGAAATTCCAAATCGATAGTTTTGTTACAAAGGGATTGTCCACCTGCGCCGCCGACCCCGCCAGTGCCAGCAAATGTAGAAATGACCTTGTCTGTGGCGTGGAGTGCAGATGTAAAAAAAGAATCAGGGCGGGAATGCAGCGCATCATCAAATGGTGGTTCATGGTGTATCATGATAAATGCATCGATCCCTCCAGTTCCTCCTTGTCGTCGCCAGCATGCTTTTATCAGCCTGTGCTGCCAAGACTATGAAGCCTCTCGCCACTGTTCCACACGTCGATGTTCCCCGTTACATGGGCCAGTGGCACGAACTTGCGCGACTGCCGATGTTCTTCCAGCGCGGCTGCGTCCAATCGACCGCAGAGTATAAGCTCAACCCCGATGGCACCGTGTCAGTCGCCAACCGCGCGTTGAAGAACGGCAAGCCGAAGCAGGTGCGCGGAACGGCCACAGTGGTGGATGCCAAAACAAATGCGGTGCTGGAAGTGCGCTTTAACGAATGGTTTTCCATGTTTATTCCAAGAGCACGTCAGGGTAACTACTTTATCATCTGGCTCGCAGCAGATTACTCCGCTGCCGCAGTGGGAACGCCTGCCCGGAGGTGCCTCTGGATTCTGGCCCGGCAGCCCAAACTCCCGGCTGCCACCTACGACAATATTCTCGCCCATTGTCGGGGACTTGGTTTTCCAGTGGAAAATCTGATCGTGGAAAAAGCGACCCTAAACTGATGGCAAGAATAGCGTCTCTGGCGATGCCAAGACCTTAACCCGGCGCGTTCATGATCTCGCGCGGGCCACGTTCACTGAGGAGCTTGGCGGCGGGCACGTCCACGCGATTTTCCCGGCCGAGGAACTCCAGCAGCACGCGGACACGGTCTTCCCCGCTGAGTAATCTTTCCACGATCCCCTTGAGTCCCCGCATCGGGCCTTCCGCGACTTCGACCACATCGCCGACATGAACGCCGTAACTGACCTCGCGGGTTTCCTCGCCCAGCATTTCATTTTTTAATTCCTCGATGCTCCGGGCCGGGACAGGAATGGGCACACTGCCGAACTCGATGACGCGAATGACATTGTGCGCATGTTTTACTGCGCGATAAGACTGGGCGAGATCAAAGCGCGCGAAAAGATAGCTGGGAAAAAGCGCCTCCGTGAACCAGACTTTCCCGCGCGGCGTGCTGCGTTGAAATCTCAGCCGCGGGCAATAAGCCTCCACGTTATCGAGGTTGCGCAAGGCACCGGCGACGAGATGCTCGCACTTCGGTTTTGAATGAACGCAATACCATTGCGGCTGGTCGGGGTCGGTCATGGAAGCAGGTATCATTCCCGCACGTTGAAGGAGTTCCGTCAACGACGCAGTGTCATCGCCCGGTTCTGACCGGTGGCTTTGGGGGGCGGGCACTATTACCGTTCTGCTCTGGTGACATGGCCTTGGGGATCCTCGGGGATGGGGTGCCTGACTTAGCCGGTGACACGGGCGCTAGGTCCGTGCGGGCGTCCTGTTCCTGTCTGCGGAAGGGGGTCTTCTCATTGCTGCCGCTGAAGAAACGGGGGCGCCAGACCGGATCGCCGACACTGCCCTCGCCGGTGTATTCGAGAATTTTGCTGACGGGGAACAGGACCAGTCCGAGGATTTTTCCAAACTTCACCTGGGCATGAAAATCAATGCGGTCTTCGAGATAGTCAATCTTTCCATTCGCGGCAATGGTGAAGACCTTGGTGCTGGCGATAAGGTCCTGGGTCGTGACAAATCCATCTGCCAGCGTGAAGGTGGCGTCCGCTTCTTTCGCGACATTAAATCCCTTGATCGGGCTGGGCAGCAGCGCGCCGATCACTTGCGTGAGCGGTCCGAGGATGGGCACGGCGTAGAGGTTGCTGTTGAGAATCACGAGCGCGCCCTTGCCCTTGAGTTTTTTCCAGTCGCCGAGGACGCCGGTGAATTCCGCGTGACCGGTAAAGTCGCCCTCGGTCTCGAATTCCGGCGAATAGACCTGGGCGAATTTTTTGAAGCTTACCGCGTTGATGCGCAACTCTCCGGTGAAGGACTGGGGCTGCTTGCGGTCATCCATCTTGCCGCGCAATTCAACGTTCCCCTCGAAGAGATTCGCCTTCACATTGAAATCTGCCTGCCCTTTGCGGCATAGAATCGTGGCGCGCAGTTTTTCAAAGGGCAGGCGCTTGCTGAAAATGAGATACGGGAAACTCCCGGCGCGCAAATCCACCGTGTAGTCATTCGCGCCGTCACTAAGATCGACATCACCCTTGCAAGTCATGTCTTTTCCGAAGGCCCCGCCGCGAACATCATAAGTAAGTTTGGGGCCTTTGAAGCTGAGTTCTCCCGTCGGCTTGCTAATGGTGTAATCATTGCCCCACAGCATATAATGACCGACACCTTCACCGCGTAATTTCACGCGCAGATCCGTGCCGGGGCCGTCCAGAAACAGGATGCCATCCACCTCGGCATGAGGATGCTTGTCAAAGCGGTAACGCGCAATCACATCGGCCGTGGGCCGCGCGAAACAACCCACCACGGCGACCGGATTCATGTCCGAGACCAGCCCCTTGAAACTCACCGTGTGGGCATGGTCGTCCCAATCAATTTCATTGGCCAGCCCAGTTCCCTCGGCCCGCTCAAATCGCATGTTGCGGAAATAATGCTGCGGCCCCTCGAACTCCACATCCGACTCCACTCGTGCGAATTCCTCGCCGTGGTATTTGAAATTGTGCAGCTCCACATGCCCCCGGTTCTTGCAGTCGTTCCCAATGTCAGCCGTCGCGCCGTGACCCTCCACCTCGGCAAAAATACTCGACTCCTCCCGGAACTTGAACCTCCGGATGAACTCCTGGGTCTGAGGAAAATGGATAAAGGGAATGAACGTGTTCGGATCCATCCTCATCAAAGCGCGGTAACGGAAGCCATCGCTCTTTTTCCACATGGCCTGCAATCCGAGCGTGCCGGACTTATGACGCAGCAACCCGTCCCTGAAATAGCAGCCCTCCGGCGACAGGCCGAAGTTTACCGACAACCCCTCCAGCACCTCTCCCCGGCTGGCAAAGCGACCCATGCGGACCGAACCCGCGCATTCGACTGGCAAGAACGCATCCTTCGGAACTGCCTTGCCGAGCAATACACGTCCATCCGCCACGATGTCCACCGGCTCATAAAATACAACTTCCCGCAAGACATCATTACCCGTCACCGCCGAAGCCAAACCCGGCAGATTGGCACCGGAGCGAAGATGAAAATCCACCACATCGCCACCGATTTCATAAGTCGCACTCGCTTCCAGCAGGCCGAGCTTGTCCTTCAATCGCAAGCTGGTCAGATCCACCAACTGGCCTGCATATGAAGCCCGTGCCTCCAGTTCCTCGCAGACATAATCACCATGCCGCAAACCGTTGGCCGTCAGGTGCAGCGATCCCGTCAGCTCCTCCGGTTTCGCCAGATCACCGTTCACCTCCACATCCAGCCGGGGCGCGCGCGCCGTCTCGAAATGCTTCAGCATCTTCGCCGTCTCCATGATCAAATCCCGGCGTGCCAGGATCGCGGCCAGACGCTGCCGGCTTCGTTCCTGCGCCAGCTTCTCTTCAATCTCGTCCTTTGCCGGTTTTGGCCTGAGCAGCGCCCCGGTCACGCTCAGGTGCAAGCCATAAAGGTCACCCTCAGCGCGGCGGATTTCAATGCGCTCGCCTGTAAACAAGACCCGTGCGCTGAGCCTGCTCAGGACCAGATGCTCGGACTTGGGATCATCAGGATCAATCGGGAATGACAGATCCGCATTGCGCAAGTCCACGCCTTCGATCTCGACCTCTTTTTGCAGGAGCCGGCTGAAATTCAAATCCACGTTCAGCCGATCCACCCGGGCCAGCAGCTTTTGATGCGCAGCATCCTGATAGACCTCTATTTTCTTTGCCACCAGCCCTTCCATCGGATCCAGAAACAATCGATCCAGATTCACATACACGCCACGTTGCTCAAGCCGCAGCAAGACCATCTCCCGTATCGTCCGCGCGAATCCATCGCTGCTGACATACGCAATGGCCCCGCCCGTAGCCAGAAGTAGCGAGAGAAAAACCGTGCGTCGGAGCAGCGTGCGCATGAATCACATGATACCTGTGAAATGGCATAAGTAAAAAGTGAAAAGCGGCGGCTTGGGGGACGCTTATTCACTTTTCACTTTTCACTTTTCACTTTTCACTTTTAACTTTTCACTTTTCACTTTTCATAATCCACCCGTATTCTCCGGCATGCTTTCCCTCACCATCCTCGGCAGTGGCAGTTCCGGCAATTGCGCGGTGGTGCGCACGGAGCGCACGCGCCTGCTCCTGGATGCGGGACTGAGCGGACGCCAGATCATGCTGCGGCTGGAGATGGTCGGCTTGAAACCTGAAGATCTCGACGGTGTCCTCCTGACGCACGAACACGGTGATCACACGCAGGGACTGGAAATGCTCTGCCGCAAACACGAAGTGCCCCTGTTCTGCACGCCGCTCACTCAGGAATCACTCCAGCAATCCGCATTCACCAAGGCCAGACCGCGCTGGCGTCTCCTGCAATCCGGTGCCGCCTTCGAGTTCCAGGATGTGCGCATCGAGAGTTTCTCCGTGCCGCATGACGCCGTTGATCCCGTGGGCTTCATCATCAGCAATGCGCGCTCCCGGCTCGGTGTGCTCAGTGACGTCGGCTTCATCACCAATCTTATCCGCGACCGGCTGCGCGGCTCTCACACACTTTTCATTGAGGCCAATTACGACGCCCCCATGCTCGATGCCGATACCAAACGCCCCTGGTCCATCAAGCAGCGCATCAGCGGACGGCACGGCCACTTATCCAACGAACAAGCTGCCGATCTGGTGCAAAGCGTCGCCCATGACGGGCTGCGCAACGTGGTGCTCGGCCACCTCAGCGATGACTGCAACGACCCTGAAACCGCGAAGAAAAAAATATTCGCCGCGCTTTCTCAAGCCGGATACCCCGGCGTGGCCGTTCACTGCGCGCAACGTCACGCGCCTACTCCCTGGCTGGAAGTCGGAATGCACGATGAAGCAGCATCCTCAAACGGTGATCATGCCGTCAACGCCCAGCTTCAGCTTATTTAAAAAGTCGCACCCCACTGCTGCCATGCTTCGCTGGTTTCTCCGCGTTTCCATCGCCTCCGCCTTGATCTCCGTCGTGTGGTTCATCATCCCGTTTCTGCAAAGCGCGGAATCGCAAGTGAAGCATCAGCAGGAAACACTCATCGGCTTCGCGGCAAAACGAAGTTGGGCGCGACTGAATCTTTTGATCGCGGCGGATTACTCGGATGCCTGGGGCATGAAGCGCGATGAGGCGCTCAACGCCGCGCACGAAGCACTGCAAAGTTTCATCATGATCAGCTTTGACTGGAAGCCGCAAAGCGTCGCACGCGATGAAAAAACCGTCACGCTTTCAGGCACCATCCACATGAACGGCAGCGGTGCCACAGGAAGCAGCATGATAGTCGATCACGTGAACCGCATCACGAAGCCCTGGGTCTTCGTCTGGCGCAAAGATGGCTGGAAACCCGGCGACTGGCGTCTCATTTCCATCGCCAATGCGGATGTTACCTTGTGAAGCCGGTCACTTCGCCGGCACTTCCAGCTTCAGCTCGTCGCGCTGCTCCAGTTCCTTTGCAATCGCAGACCAGCCGCCTTCCTTCTGGCGTTGGAAGAGTTGGAGATAAATCGCCACCTCCGCCGGAGTATTGTCCTTGAGGATCGCATCCACACCGGCCTTCACCTGCTTGGCATCGAGTTCCTCGGGAAGATCGTCCACCTGCCCCTGTCCGTCGTGTTTGATCTCAGCGGCATCAAGGAATGCGATCAGCATCGCGGTCTTGCCCTTGAGCAACCAGAGCTGGAGAAGCTGTTCGGTCACACCGTCGTAGAGTTTGCTTTTCAGATTGTCGCTCAGCCATGCCGCCTGTTGCTCCCGGTTCTTGGTCTGGAAATATTGCGGGCGCAGCTTGCGTTGCGCGCCCACCTG
>JAYVZW010000462.1:0-9813 GCA_043783015.1 Verrucomicrobiota bacterium | reverse complement strand
GGGTCTCCCTTCGCGATGAACTCTGGCGTGAGTTTCGTCTTGAGCGCGGCAATGAGACTCTTCTTGTCTTCGGATGAATCGTGAACCTCGCCCCACACTTCAGCAAGCTTCTTGTTCAAAGCTTCGTCGTTAAAGCTGCGAATCTGCCGCGCAATGACGGGCGTGATCTCGGCTCGCGGGATGACACCGTCGCCCAAATGATTCAGTAACACTTTGGCGAATCCGGGGCGTGCGGCCAGCGCGGCGATAACTGCTGTATGTTCGTTGGTATAAAAAATTCGCCAGTGCTTCACGATCATTTCCGCAATGGCCGGGTCATCGAAGGTGGCGAGTCCCTGCACGGCAGTGACGGCGAGGCTGCGCTCGGTCAAAAGCTTCTCGCAGATTTTGCGGGCATCGGGAGACTTCGCTTCAACGAGCGTCGCCAGCGCGGATTTACGCGCCTCGATGTCAGCATTTTCATCCAGCGCGATGGCTCGGACTCCATTTAGCGCACGACCGTCGCCGAACAGGACATTGAGATCGCGGAGCATCTCCAAAGGAGCGCGGACACTTTTGTCCGCTTCATTTTTCTTCGCGGCTTCGCCGCCTTGCTTTTCATTGCGGGCAGGAGTGCCCGCGCTCCTTACGATGAGCGCCGCAAACTTATCCCACGCGGCTGGCTTTTTGGCCTTGCGCCAGCCTTTGAGAGCGTCGGTCATGCCACGAAGAATCAAAGTGGCACAGCCATCTTGGCTGTGTGTAGAACGGGCATCCTGCCCGTTCTTAGCAATTTCCGCAACGGGCGGGACGCCCGTTGGACCCACAGGCTGGAAGCCTGTGTTACTTGCAAGTTCCAGCAACGCGTTGAGCGGCGCGGAGTCCTTCTCGATGTCCTCCGTAATGCGACGGGCGATGAACTGGGTGACGAGCGGAATGCGGCAATCTTTGACGAGCTTCACGAGTTCCGCCGGTGGCAGGTCGCGGATGCCATACCAATACATCAGCGGCAGGTTGTGATCGGTGGCGTCTTCGGCGTGGGAGAGGAGGCCTTGGGCGAGGAGGTGCTTGGCGGACATTGCTTTATTCTCCAGATCCAAATGGCCAGCCCACATCTTTCTACCATCAAACATCTGCAGGACAGTCGCCATCTGAAGCCGGCCAGCCATGGATTTACCACACGTCGGCACTCCGGAGCCCTTCATGCCAGCCCACAAACTCCAAAGCACTTCGTGGGGTTGTGAATAGGGAGTATAAACATCGGAGATCTCCTGAGGACCTCTTTCTGATCCGGGAGCCGAAAGAACAAATCCATCAACGAGCATTTTCCAAGCCCATATTTGCTCGGCCTCAGATCCCGAAGCCAAGGTTATTTCAATGGAAGGAAAAAGCCAGGGGTCGTAGCTAAATGCCCTTTGGGGATCAGCGCTCGAGATGTGAAGAAGTGCAAACAGAGATCGTAGCCGTTGTTCGGTGTTAAGATCCTTCCTGTTCTTTTTTGCATTTCGAACTCGCAGCATTCCTTTGATTTCGGTAACTAGCTTTCCCATGTCTTCGCCTCTGAACGCCCGCTCCCTCAACTCCCACCTTGCCATCCGCACCAGCCACTCGTTGTCGCTGAGCTGAAGTTTGACGAGTTCCTCATCGCTGAGCTTAGTCATGTCCGTCTCCTTCGGTTTCACGGGATCGCCGTAGGTGATCTTGTAAATGCGGCCGGAGGTGCGATGAACGCCGTCCTGTTCATGGCATTCGCCGATGTCGCTCCAGTCGAGGATGTAAACTCCGCCGTCGGGGCCGTATTGGATTTCCACGGGGCGGAACCATGGGTCGTCGGTCTTCATGAAGTCGGGCTCATGTTTGCCGACGTAGCCGCTGCCTTCGCGCTCGATGCGGTCAACGTTCACGCGATGACCGTGGAGGTTGTTGGTGAAAACTTTGCCGCGATATTCCTTCGGAAAATTCGTGCCCTGATAGATCATCAGGCCGGTATGCGCGTGACCGCCGCCGAGTTCATCGGTAAGTCCTTTGGCATCGCGTGTTTCATCCCACTTCTTGCCGGTGTCCCAATGGTAGTGATCCGCGTGCTGATCAATGAGTCCGTAGATATGCGACGCGGGATCCTCGCCGTGCATGCGCTTGTAATGCGCGCCCTGGATGCCGTGCCAGAGATGGCCGATGACGGTGTTGATAAAGAACATCTCGCCGTGCTCATCCCAATCCATGCCCCACGGGTTCGTCGTGCCGTGGCAGTAAGGCTCGAAAATTTTCCGCGTGGGGTGATAGCGCCAGATGCCGCCTGCGGTGGGATTTCTTTTTTCCTGCAGCGTGCCGGGGACATCCACCCATGACGTGCTGCTGATGCCGACCCGTCCGTAGAGCCAGCCGTCGGGCCCCCATTTCAGGCCGTTGGCGAGGGTGTGACGGCTCTGTGCAGTGGTGCAGAATCCGTCGAGCAGAATCTGCGGCGGGCCGCTGGGCCTGTCATTTCTCGTGGGAATCCAAAGCAAGTTCGGCGGGCAAAGCGCATACACACCGCCAAAACCGCGCTCGATGCTGGTGAGCATTTGCAGATCGTCGCAGAAGACGGTTCGCTTGTCGAAATGGCCATCGTTATCCGTATCCTCGAAGATGAGAATGCGATCCTTCAACTTCAAGTCGAAGCGTTCTGCTCCATCAGAGTAAGTGTAATTTTCCGCGATCCACAAACGCCCGTGCTCATCCCAACACATGGCGATGGGCTGCCGCACATCCGGCTCATGGGCAAAGAGCGTGGCCTTGAATCCCGGCGGAAGATGCATCATGCCAATGGTCTTCTCCGGCGGCGTGAGCGGCATTGTCTCCCGCTGGTTGTTCGTCGGCGTGGGAAATTCAGCGCAGAGAGAAGTGAACAACAACAACCAAATGATAACGGGGGCGATCATGAGGCGCGGCAACATGGCGGGGTTTATTTTTTTGCCGCGCGCACCACCAGGATCGGCACATGGGTGTTGTGCCGCACTTGATCAATGGTGCTGCCATGCCAGAGATCGCTGAAGAATCGATGGCCATGCGAAGTCATGAGGATGAGGTCGCAGTTTCCCAGATGCGCCACCCGGACGATTTCATCTGGCGGATTTCCCAGCGCGAGATGGACATGCACTGCCTGCTTGATCTCCCCCTGTAATTTCTGCGCGGTGTCTTCAAGGTAGCGACGGTCACGCACCATCTCTTCGGATTCCGCGAGTTTGAGCCGCTCGAAGTTCCGCGCCGCCCAGCCGTCTGCGACATGCACGAGCAATATCTCACTCTGATGCAGCGGAGCCAGGCGGCTGACATGCTCCAGCACGGCGGCATCGGAGGCAGTGTGGTCGAGCGCGACGAGAATTTTCTGATACATGGCAACCGGTGTTGAGTTTATTTGGCCGGAACGAACGTTTCGTAAAGCAGTTTCAAATTCAGTGTGATAATGAGAACCGTCGTGCCCCACCCTGCGAGCTTGATCCAGAGCGGATTGACAAACTCGCCCATCTTCGTCTTGCTGCCCGTAAAGCGCATCAGCGGCCAGACCGCAAAACCCAACTGCATGGAGAGCACCACCTGGCTGGCGACCAGCAAGTCCATGGCCTTGCTCTCTCCATAGATGCTGATGATGATCACCGCCGGGATGAGAGCCAGAGCGCGGGTGAGCAGGCGGCGCAACCATGGACGCAGCCGGATATTTACAAAGCCTTCCATCACGATCTGCCCAGCCAGCGTGCCTGTCAGTGTCGAGTTCTGCCCGCTGGCCAGCAGGGCGACCGCGAAAAGGGTGCTGGCTATTCCGACGCCGAGAACTGGCGAGAGCAGCTTGTAAGCATCTTGAATCTCTGCCACTTCCTGATGCTCGGTGCCGTGGAAGGTGGCTGCAGCAAGAATGAGAATGGCAGCGTTGATGAACAACGCGAGAAACAGCGCGATCGTCGAATCCAGCGTGGCAAAACGGATGGCCTCCCTTTTGCCCGTTGGGGTCTGGGCGTATTTGCGCGTCTGCACGATGGATGAGTGCAGATAGAGATTATGCGGCATCACCGTCGCGCCGAGGATGCCGATGGCCACATAAAGCATATCGCGATTATGCAAAATCTCCGAACGTGGCACAAAGCCTCCGAAGACGGCGGCCATATCCGGCTTGGCAAAAATCAACTCGGCGACAAAGCAGCCCCCGATCACGGTGATGAGCGAGATCACCAATGCTTCGATCCAGCGGAAGCCTTTGTGCTGGAGCCAGAGAATCATCAGCACATCCAGGGCAGTAATAACGCAGCCCCACACCAGCGGAATGCCAAAGAGCAGTTGCAATCCTATGGCCGTGCCGACGACTTCTGCCAGATCGCATGCGGCGATGGCGACCTCGCAAAGCAACCAGAGACACCACACCACGGGTTTGGGATATTCATCGCGGCAAGCCTGGGCGAGATCACGACCAGTGGCGATGCCGAGCTTCACGCAGAGATGCTGTAACAGCATGGCCATTAAATTTGAAATGAGAATCACGCTCAGCAGCGTGTAGCCGAATTTAGCGCCGCCTGCGAGATCGGTGGCCCAGTTTCCAGGGTCCATGTAGCCCACTGCGACCATGAATCCCGGCCCGGCGAAGGCGAGAAGCTTTCTGAAGAACGGAGCGTTGTGCGGCACCTCGATGGTGCGGTAGGACTCCGGCAGTGAAACCTCGCCAGCGGGGCGACGCCAGCCGGTTGCCCTATTTTCTTCGGTGGCGCGTTCCAATTGATTCATATGGCTTTGAAGAAGCGGGGGATTAATAATGTAGTCACATCCATAGAATGTAGCTTACGTTACAATATTAGGCCGGTTGTCAAGAACAAATCCCTTGATAGAATCGCCTATGCCCGCCAAGACGCCCCGAACCAAGCCTGCTGTCAGGAAAAAACGCGATGCTCCCGCAGCGCGCGCTGAAAGCTTCAGGAAGGTTCGCACTGACAATGCCTCCGAAACCACCCAGGATTATGTGGAAGCCATCGCGGAACTCATAGAGCGCGACGGCGAGGCGCGACCCACAGATCTGGCGCGGATGTTCGGTGTCTCGCACGTCACGGTCATCCGCACTGTGGCCCGGCTCCAGCGCGACGGTCATCTGACCACCAAGCCTTATCGCTCAATCTTTCTCACTCAGACAGGCACGGCTCTGGCGGCTGAATGTCGCGAACGCCATGCTCTGTTGGTTTCCTTCCTGCTCGCATTGGGAGTGCCGCAAAAGGTTGCGGAATCCGACGCCGAGGGCATGGAGCATCATCTCAGCGCGGAAACCATCAGCGCCATCCGTTCCTATTTACGTCGTAAATAATCACATTCATCTTCACCCATTCCCTCACTCCCATGACCACCCCCAAGCTCACCATCACCCACTGGCTCGTCATCATTATCGCCAGCATCGGATTTCTTTTCGATACTTACGAACTGCTGATGACGCCGCTGGTGGCCGCGCCGGCCATTGCTGAGCTACTTAAAATTCCTCCGAACAATCCCATCGTCACTGACTGGGTCGGACGGCTGCTGTGGATTTCTGCCTTATGCGGCGGAACCTTCGGTCTTCTCGGTGGCTGGCTGGTGGACAAGTTCGGGCGCAAAACCGTGATGGGCGCGAGCATTCTCGTTTATTCGCTCTCCCCATTCGCTGCGGCTTATGCCACGACGCTGCCCATGTTCATTTTTTTCCGCAGCACGACTTTCATCGGCGTCTGCGTGGAGTTTGTCGCAGCGATTACGTGGCTGGCGGAAGTTTTCGAAGACAGACGCCAGAAGGAGCGGTGGCTCGGAATCACGCAGGCTTTTGCCTCGCTCGGCGGAGTGCTGGTGACGTCCATGAGCTATTGGATCAATGCGCACGGAAAAGACCTCGCTCAGTTGAGTCTCCCGCTGACTCTCGGTGCCACTGAGCCAAGTTCCTGGCGTTACCTGCTGATGACGGGCATGCTTCCAGCCATTCCGATTGTGTTGTTGCTGCCCTTTGTTCCGGAATCCAAGGCGTGGAAAGAAAAGCGCGCGGCGGGCACATTGAAGCGTCCGAGCTTTGCTGCGCTCTTTGCGCCGGAGCTTCGCCGGGTCACGCTCGTAACTGCGGCACTTTCCGCTTGTGCTTATGGTATTGCCTTCGGCGCGCTCCAGGTCACCGTCGCCCGCGTTACACCCGGTTTGCCAGAGTTGAAACCACAAGCCGCGGCACTGGCTCCTCTTCGGAAGGAGGCGGATGAACTTAACAAGAAGCTCAATGCGCTCCCACCCGCCGATTCCGCGCGAAAGGAAATCGTTGCGCAGATCAAAGCCAACTTCGGCAAACAAAAACCGGTCAATGATGAAGTGAAAAAAATGAGCGATACCGTGCAGTTCCATCAGGAAATGGGCGGGCTTGTGGGCCGGATCATTCTCGCAGTGCTGATCGTCGTCGGCATCAGTCGCGTGAAACTACTGCGTCTTTTCCAGATTCCGGCACTCATTATTTTGCCCCTGACTTATTTTATCTATTTCAATAACGGCGGAACGATGTTCCTCATGGCCTATGCAGTGTGCGGACTCGTCGTCGTGGCGCAGTTCAGCTATTTCGGAGAATATCTCCCGAAAGTATTTCCCACACATTTGCGAGGAACAGGCGGAAGCTTTGCCACCAACGTCGGCGGACGCATGATCGGCACCAGCATGTCATTGGTGACCACCAGCATCCTTGCGCCGCTGCTGGCCGGTGGCGCGGAGCTTGTAAGGCCGACGCATGTGGCGCAGGCTGCAGGCTACGTGGCCGTGACCATGGCGGCGCTCAGTCTCATCATCGGGATTTTTCTACCGGAGCCGAAAGCGGAAGGCGTGGACTAAGTCCAAACGATGTTGCGTTCCAGCATCGCATCGCCATCAAAGACAAACGTGCCGTGGAAGTTCTCGCTGCCGGTCAGCATCCGGTGAAGCCAATGCGCGTCATCAGCCCACATCTGCTCAAACGGTATGGCATCAATCGGCGTCCACAGGGGCGCGGCCTCCTCCGTTTCCGTAGCTTCCCCCTCGTGGCGCACGGCCATGAAAACCGCGACATGCATCGCGAGTCCGTCCACAAATTGAAACCACAACTCGCCGCGCTTCACTGCATCTAGTGCAGTCACGCCCAATTCTTCCTCGGTCTCACGAACTGCACATGCCAGTTCCGTTTCGCCGGGATCGAGCTTGCCGCCGGGTCCATTGATCTTGCCCATGCCGAATCCGCGTTTTTTGCGGATGAGCAAGACTTTGCCGCCGTCGCAAACGAACATCAGCGTCGCGCGAATCGTCGGTTGCCACGCCGACCAGTCAACTTGCATACGCCTCCATTCCCGCACACGTGCAGACCAGATTACGATCACCGTAAACGTTATCCACGCGCCCCACGGGCGGCCAATATTTGTCAGCCTTCACCCATGCGAGCGGGAACGCGGCTTCTTCACGCGAGTAAGGACGGTCCCACTTCTCGCGCAAAAGATCTTCCGCGGTATGGGGTGCACGTTTGAGCACGTTGTTGGCTGCGTCCATCAAGCCGGTTTCGACAGATTCAATCTCGCCGTGAATCTCAATCATCGCTTCGATGAATCGATCAAGTTCGCCCTGATTCTCGCTCTCCGTGGGTTCGACCATCAACGTTCCCGCAACCGGCCAGCTCATGGTTGGCGCATGGAAACCGAAATCCATCAGCCGCTTGGCCACGTCTTCCACCGTGACCGTTTTAAAGTGCCGCAGGTCGAGAATGCACTCATGCGCCACATGGCCGTTGCGACCGGTGTAAAGCACCGGGAAATACGGCGCGAGTTTCCGCGCGATGTAATTGGCATTGAGAATCGCGATCCTTGTGCTGTCCACAACATCGCGCCCCATCATCGCCAGATACATCCATGAGATGGTGCAGATGCTCGCGCTGCCCCACGGCGCGGAACAAACTGCACCGGAATTTTTGTCTTCATTGAACGTCGAGTGACCCGGCAGAAAGGGCATGAGATGTTTTGCCACGCCGATGGGGCCGACGCCGGGACCGCCGCCGCCATGCGGAATGCAGAAGGTTTTGTGTAGATTTAAATGGCACACATCCGCCCCGATTTTTCCGGGCGATGTCAGGCCGACTTGCGCATTCATGTTCGCGCCGTCCATGTAAACCTGACCGCCGTGCTGATGCACGATGTCACAAATGTTCGCAATCGTTTCTTCAAACACACCATGCGTGCTCGGGTAGGTCACCATCAATGCGGCGAGATTTGCCGCGTGCTGCTCCACCTTCGCGCGGAGGTCGTTGAAATCGACATTGCCTGCGTCGTCACACAAGATGGCCACGACTTTCATTCCGGCCATCACCGCACTGGCGGGGTTCGTGCCGTGCGCGGAAACAGGGATCAAGCAGACGTCGCGATGCGTGTCGCCCCGCGACAAATGATAACGACGGATGGCGAGCAGTCCCGCGAGCTCGCCCTGCGAACCAGCGTTCGGTTGCAGCGACACTGCTGCGAAGTCCGTGCATTCCGCAAGCCACGATTCGAGTTCCGCAAACATCTCACGATAGCCCGTGCTTTGATCGGCGGGACAGAACGGATGCAGTCGCCCAGTTTCCGGCCAGCTTAGAGGCATCATCTCCGCCGCGGCATTTAATTTCATCGTGCAGGAGCCGAGCGGAATCATTGAGCGGTTCAACGCAATGTCGCGCTGCTCCAGCCTGCGCAAATAGCGCATCATTTCCGTTTCGGTGTGATGGGAATTGAAGACCGGATGAGTCAGGAAATCGGAAAGTCTGCCCAGCTTCTGATCGAAGCTGGAGGCACAGGGCTGTGCCCTGTGTGTGGAGCGGACATTCTGCCCGTTCTCCTGTCCCGGAAGAATGCCGGGAATGCACACAGGCTGCAAGCCTGTGCCACACAAGGCGGCAAATAGCGCGCGCAATTCATCATCCGTCAGCCGCTCGTCCAGTGCGATGCATACATGAGTCGCATCCACTTTACGCAGATTGAAACCGGCTTCGAGCGCCTTGCCAATGATGATGTCCGCGTTGTCCACCAGAAGCGTGATGGTGTCGAAGAAGTTTTCGCTCACGAGTTTGATGCCGGCCTTCTTCAGTTCGTTGGCAAGCCAGCCCGCAGCGCCATGCACGCGCTTTGCGATCTCCCGCAGACCCGCAGGCCCATGCCACACGGCATACATGCTGGCCATGACGGCCAGAAGAACCTGCGCGGTGCAGATGTTGCTTGTGGCCTTCTCACGACGGATGTGCTGTTCGCGAGTTTGCAGGGACAGACGGAGAATGGGGTTCCCATGCGCATCTTTGGACACGCCGACGAGACGGCCCGGCATCCGGCGCTTCAACGCATCTTTCACAGCCATGAAAGCTGCGTGAGGTCCACCAAACCCAAGCGGCACTCCAAAGCGTTGTGAATTACCCACACAAATGTCCGCGCCAAACTCGCCCGGCGGTTTCATCAGAGTAAGCGCCAGCAAATCCGACGAGACGATAAACAGCGCGCCAGCCTGGTGCGCTTTGTCTGCCACGGGTTGCAAATCATGAATCACACCAAGAGTATCGGGATAACTCGCGCAAACGGCAGCGACTCCGCCATTAGCATCAAATGAAAGCACATCGCCGACCACTACCTTGATCCCCAGCGGTTCCATGCGGGTGCGCACCACATCAATCACATGCGAGTGCATCTTGTCGGAAACGAACACACACTTCGCGGCATGATTGCCCCCTATCGCCAGATGACAAGCTTCCGCCACCGCGCTGCCTTCATCAAGCAGTGACGCATTCGACACATCGAGTCCCGTGAGATCACAGATCATCGTCTGATAATTCAGCAGGGCTTCGAG
>JAYVZW010000461.1:0-9831 GCA_043783015.1 Verrucomicrobiota bacterium | reverse complement strand
TTTATGATTTCAGCCGAGATCAGGGGCAATACACCGGGCAACCAATTGACCAGCGCGATGTTGGAACTCCAATCGGGGGTTATGCTTTTTCTCGAGATGCCGGTTCAGGCGCGCCGTTAACTTCATCCCGTCGGCTGTCCGGGGATTATTCGGGCAATGGAGGACCTTATCCCTCCACCGGCACATTTTTTGCTCCAGCTTATGTCTCTGACCCTTTTTTGGGAGGCAGGAGAAACATCAAGCTGGGTCCAGTCAACATCGGCCTTGGTTTGACCGGGGCATTGGAATTTAATGACAATATCACTCGCGCGAGTGGCACCGTGTTGCCGGGCGCCGAGAAGTCTGCGACAACCACTTATGTCCCAGGCCAAAAATATTCTGATCTCATCGGCACAGCGTATCTTAACATTGATGCGAATTTCGCAATCAGCCAACACAGTCGGCTGACGCTGACCACCAGCATGGGCATCAATCATTATTTTGAACACCCTGAGCTTTCGCCTCAAGGTAAAGGCAGAGATTTCACGATTCTTCCCGGATCCAGTCTGGCCTATGACTTCAAAATTGGAAACGTGGTGTTTACTTTTTATGACCGCATATCAGTTCGTCCGGGCAGCAATGACAATTTCACCTTGGACAACCACAACTTGTTTGGGGCGTGGGATAATAACGCGGGTCTGGCCATGAATTGGGCGATCAATTCCACCTTGAATTTGTCCCTAAACTTAAGTCGCACGGACTCCCAGGCATTGGAACAAGACATTAATGGACAGTATGACAGGCACATCACCTCCATCTCCGCATCGCTGGCTTGGATCCCGTCGGGCACATGGACGGTTGGTCTTGAATCCAGTTATTCTTGGACGGAATACGCACAAAACTATAACAACAACGGAACCTCGAACACGCTTGGTGTTTTCGTGATCGTGCCCATCAGTCATAATACCAACATCCGGGCTGCGGGAGGCATCCAGAACTTCCATTTTGATGCTCCGCCAAACTTCACACGCAAGGTTTCAGATGCCGACGTGACTGCCACGCAAGACCAGATCACTGCGGTCAATAACCAACTGGCGGTGAACTCCAATGGAATTACAGCCCCGCAACTGGCTGCGCAAGCCAGCCTTCAGCAACAATTGACTCAGCTCCAGAGCCAGCTCGCCACCCAGACCATTCAGAAGCAGAGAGATGATGTGACCCAAGCCAGTCATACGTTTGACCAAACTACTGACAAAAAAGGACATTATTACAACTTCTCTATATCCAATCAGTTGAATGCGCGAATATCCCAGCAGCTTTCTTTTGGCCACGAATCTTCATTGAATTCCACTTCAAACTTCACAACCGCAGATTACGTGAATTATGGAGTTGGCATTATTGCCTGGCATGGTGCTAGGCTGACTTTGAGCGGATACTATGAAAAGTCTGAAGAATCCGGTGGCCAGTTCAAGGAAGATATCAAGCAATATGGCTTTGATGCCCTCCTCGTTCATCGGATGAGTGACCATATGACGGTCGGGTTTGGATATCATTATGGCGACGTGATGTCTGACACTGCCAACCGGTCTTATAAACAGCATTCCTACACGTTGGACTTAAATTACGCCCTCACGGCAAAATGCAACATTGGTCTCGGCTATCGCTTCTGGAAAACGGATGCTGAAGACCCGAGGCAAAGTTTCGACCAGAATCGTTACATCTTGTCGATGAATTACAATTTTTGACTTTGAACAAGAACGACACTCCGCCGTCGAACAGCTGTTCAGATCAATCTTTAAAAATATGAAAATATCATTGTCACTCATTTTGGCGCTATCATTGATGGGGTCGGCATGGTCGCAAGATCCCAAGTATCGGGATCCTGAGCCAAGGAGAGTTCTTTCACAGCCTTCAGCGTCGTCTGCGGACGACAGCAATGCTGCGGCTTCAAAGATCAGCTCAATGGAAAATCTCGACGACACCATTCCGCTGCGCTTGGGTGACAAGGTCAGCGTGCGCATTGTTGAGGATCGTGACAAGACCTTAAGCTTGATGGTGCAGGACTCCGGAGACATTCAGGCACCGCATCTTGGGCTCGTTCGTGCGTCGGGTCTCACCTGTAAGAGGGTGGCCGTAAACATGAAAAAAGAACTGGAAAAGCAATATTTCCAGCAGGCAACTGTCATTGTCGCGCTTGAGCAGGGCTTCCGCAATCAACTGAACCCCAACGTGCCGCCGGGGATGGGCATGGATTATTTCACCGTTTTTGGCCAAGTGGCCAAACAGGGCAAATATGAGATGCTTCCAGATGAAGAACTTACGATTGCCCAAGCGATCTTAAGAGCTGGTGGCCCTACCCAGTTCGCTCATCTCGCCAAAGTAAAGATCATCCGAAAAACTCCCAACAAAGGAAATGTTCCCATCATGGTGAACGTGAAGGACATCATGGAAAACGGCAAGCTTGAGCGGGATATTCCGATTCGAAAAGATGATGTGATCATCGTTCCCGAAAAAATATTCAACTTCTGAATGGGGTGACGCCCTTGTTTTCAAGTGCCGGGGGTCATGCGACTACAAATAATCTCCTTTATACTTTCTGCACTTTGCTGCCCAGGTTGCGGACGTTCACGGTCACGCGTTGAAACGACGCAAGGCAACCAAGTTGTCGTGGGGAAATTGCTGATCCAAATCCCCGCCGTCAGAACCAGCAGGGCAAACAGAGCCAATGATAACACCGAGAAGTTTTTGGAAGATCAAATGATGGTCCTTCGTGGTCCGAAACTCCGTAGCGCTGCGGAGGAAATGCTGCTCAAGGAGCATGCGACTTGGAAACCATCGGAAATAAATTTGGAAATCGCCCCGATCCGTGACGGCTCTGTCATCAGTCTAGTTGGACGTGGTGGGGCAAAGGATTGCACACAGGCATTGATCAATTTAATTATGGATGGATACCTGACCACAGTTGGATCCGACAAGCCCAATGGGTTAAATTTAAAAGATGAAACCGCCAGGACTGAGAAGGGACTTCAGGAAGCAGAGCTTGCCTGGAACAGTTTCAAGCTGAATAATGATCTGGCCCATGCAACATCCAATCTTGCTTCTCTCCAGCGTCGTTTGAAACAGTTCACTGCAGCAAGGTTGTTCTACCAAAACGAGATGGAATCAAGCGCCAGTCTTTCGCTTGAACAGGACATTGAACGTAGAAAAGTGTCCTCTAATCTGCCGCCGGACATGCCTGCTGAATTCGCCGCCATTGCCAGAGTCACTCCCACGGCCAGCGAACTAACCTATTTGGCTGTGATCAGGCAATCCAACGCCGCAGCAACGGAGGCTGCGCGCAAGGAGGCGACAAATGACAGGGAGGCGCGCCTCGATTCGCATCGGCGGCAAGTTGAGATCCTCGATGATCTCATTGGCGGGATTCAGGCAAATTTGGCAAAACTCAGCTCCGTGCAGCAACAGGCACAAGTATTTGAACGATCCTTCATATCGGCTGAAACCGCATATAAAACGGCTAAATCCAGGGAAATGAATGACGGAATGTCCCCCGATAATTCCGTCGCCCCACATGTTATGGCATCCATTGTGGAGCGGGCATCTGTTGTTACAGACGGGAAATAACGTCATGCTGGAACTACTTAGAAAAAATATCCTTCCAGTTCGCTAATTAATCGCTAATATTAAACAAGAATACTCACTGCGCCATGGAAGCCCTCGAATCATTTAATACACCGACATCAACGCTGAACCGATTTCATGAAACCTCGGCAAAATTTCAGCGATATAAAATTTTGCTGCGCCGGCGATGGTGGTTCCTGCTCCTGACCGCCGCCATTGCCATTTGCGTGCAGGCGCTCCGCATCACAGGCAAGGCCACGGAATTCATTGCCTTGGGCAAACTTGTCATTGGACTACAGGTGAATCCCAGCGGCAAAGATACGGTTGTGCAGAACATGATGCCACAGGATTTTTATGGAACCCAGATTGAGATTATTGAGAGTGGTGAATTGCGACGTCGTGCCCTCGAGCGGGTGCGGGGCGAACATCCGGAACTCAAGGAAATCGACGTGGAAATCCGCGTGACCCAGACCAAGGGATCTTCAATTCTTAACGTGGCCGCTGTCGGTGAAGAGCCAAAATTCACGCGTGTCTTCCTCGATTCATTGCTGGTGGAGTTTATCGCGTTCAGACGTGAAATGATCGACAAATCGGTGAGCACTGCCCTGAACAAGGTGATCGAGGATGTGTTGAGGCGGGAGATATCAGTCAAAGAAAAGTCAGATGCCATGAACAACTTTTTGAAAAACAACGACCTCGTTGTTTTCGAAGGCGACCGAAACACGGCAGCCGCTTACCTCAAGCAACTTCAGAACAATCTTTATCTCTACCAAACCGAATCCAAGATGATGCAGAAGATGGGGTTGGAGGACTATCTTCGATCCAAAGAGCATGGCGCCACGTCTGCTGCCGTGTCCGCACCAGGTGATAGCCCCTTAAATCCCCTGATCAAAAGCTCAGGATCTGCTGATTTGATGAGGCTGGAAGATCCCTCCGGCGGTCTGGCCCGTGCCGAAGTAGATTATCTGAAAGCCATGAGCGACTTGCGGGTTTTTCAATCGGAACGACTTCAAATGCTCCGGACCTATCGCGTGGCTCATGAACTCGTCAGGGAAATTGATGAGAAAATCACCCGGCAGATGTCGCTTATTGAAATTTATAAGCAGCAGAGCATGGAGGAATGGGCACGCCGTAGTAACAATTTGAAACTGAAAATCGCGGCCTTGGAAGATAACGTGAAGGAATGGGAAGCCAAGGCGCGTGAAGCCAATGAGAAGATTGTCATGAGCCAGTCTCTCAAGAGTGATTACGACCGCACCAATCAGGACTATCAGGACTGGAAAAAAACCATGGAGCGACTCGACAGCACCAATACGCTGACTCAGGACATGGTCGCCATCATGGAACGCCCGACAGTGGCAGTTGAAGACGAACCTGAACTCGCACTGCCCCTTGTGGTAGCCTTGTTTATCGGATTGGCTGCGGGATCAGTCATCCTGCTTCTCTTTGACCGGCTTGATGACCGGATGAACTCCTTCAGTGAGTTTCAGACGCTTTTCCCCAATGAGTCGATTCTAGGACAGATACCCGAACAGAGTGTCCGTGGTGATGTCACTCTGTTGCGGCCCAATGATGACCGGCATCTCTACGCCGAGGCATTCCGCAATCTGCGTTCCTCGATCCTCTTCAAGAATTGGAAGGGTGGGAAACCGCCCAAACTCATCCTCATAACCAGTGCCGTGCCTAATGAGGGCAAGACCACCACCGTGGCCAATCTGGCTGTAACTCTCGCCCTCGGTGGATCCCGTGTGCTGCTGGCCGATGCTGATCTGCGACGTGGAGGAGTAAATGAATTGTTCAAAGCGCCTGCCACCCCCGGTTTTGCCGAAGTCCTGACTTCAAAAATCCACTGGAGGGATGCAATCCAGCAAACCGGCACCAAAGGGCTTCACATTCTACCGCGTGGTGAAGCGCTGGATCAGACTTCAGAACTTTTCCTCGCGCCGCTTGCGGACGAGTTGCTCAAAGAGATGAGCGAGGAATATGACTATGTCATCTTTGACAGCGCGCCTGTCCTTGTGGCTGATGACACCGCCAGTTTTGCGCCGAAGATTGACACCGTGATATTTGTCGTGCGCATGTCATCGACAATGGCCAGGCTGACCGCGAAGGCCCTCGACTTGCTCTACAATCGTCAGGTCAACGTGGCTGGCGTGATTCTGAACCGATCCAGCACCAACTTGAAGGAATACACCTATTACAACTACGCCAGCTATTATTCCATTACTGCTCAGAAGCAGGCCAAAGAGGACCGGGAAGCAAAGGAAACAGCTGACGTGTAGGAATCTTCGGAGAAGCGTTCTTCAAAGGATCACTCTGGCATAAGACGAAATGCATCAGTGCTGTTTTTATGCCATCTGGCTGACTCTGCCGCAGCCCGGTGGTATGGCTATTTCCCGGAGCTTTCTTTCCATGTCCGGCCACGCCCGCTGTTGATGGCTGTCATCAAACTTCCGTAAAGAGAGATGAGGGTGGCTTCGTCCTGCACTGCGTATTCTACTGTGTGAGCGTGTGTGGAAACAGGGTAGTTTTTGACCACATTGAGCTTTCCCGCCGTGGGAGAAACCCGGCTGCCGATTTGCTGGGAGATATCGGTTGCACGGTTGATTATGACCTGCCCGGCAGCAATGGGCGTGTCTTTGCCGACGGGCTCAAAGAAATAGAAGCGAGCAACCACGGCCGTGTCCGTGCCGATGGTCACTTCGACGACTCGCGCAGCGCCATCCGAAATGTATTCGTGCTTTGAAGCGCAATTGATGTGATTGAGCTTCACAAGATAGTGTCCGCCGTTGGAGAAACTTGCCTGCCAGAAGGCCGGATTGCTTTCCTGATCACTGCTCGTTCCAGTGGGACTGGTTGGAGCGGGTGACTGGCCGAGCACGAATCCTGAGATAGTCAGAAAGGCGAGAACAAAAATAGCATGGATGGTTTTCATGGTGATATGGTGCTTTTTTGAAAACATGACACATTATTACAGGCAGGAACAGAACTAATTTTTTCCTGTTCATCTAAGACATACAGCATGAATTTGTTTATCGCCGCAACCGACACTGACGCCGGCAAGACCTATGTCACCCGCCTGCTGCTTGAGGCATTTAATGGCAGTGGACGTCCCGCAGCTGGCTTTAAGCCGTTTTGCTGCGGCGGTCGCGAGGATGCCCATTCCTTGCTTGCGGCTGGCGCAGCGGGACTGAGCCTGGATGAAATCAACCCGGTCTGGCTCAAAACCCCCGCCTCTCCATTTGCCGCCGCTTTGATTGAAAATCGTCTGCTCAATATGGAGGCTGTCATGGAAGCGTTTCACGCGCTCATTCATCGTTTTGATCATGTCATGGTCGAAGGCGTGGGCGGCTGGGAGGTTCCGCTCGCACCCCAATACTCCGCCGCCGATTTCGCAGAGGAACTCGCCCTGCCTGTTCTCGTCGTCGTGAACAACAAACTGGGTGCGCTCAACCACACCATCCTCACCGTGCGGAATATTCAGTCCCGCAACCTGAAATGCGCGGGTATCATTCTTAATCACGTCAGCGCTGAACGCGACTCACCGAGCATTTCGAATCGCAGAATTCTGGAAGACATGCTGGATGTTCCCATCATCGGCGAAGTCATGCACGGAGAGACCAGCGGCTGCGAACTGCTCGACGCTATCTTGCAGTGTTGACCGCGCCGCTCGCTGTGCCAGTCTTGGCAGATTGTGTCTTCTCATTCCAGTAATCATTCCGACGCTCACGCTGAAACCATAGCCATTCACACCGGCCTGAACTGGCGTGAACAAACGGGGGCCGTCACGCCGCCGGTGTTTATGACCAGCACCTTCGAGCACGGCAATCCCGGCGGCTTCGACTACACGCGCTCTGGCAATCCCAACTTCCGCAATCTCCAGGAAACACTCGCGGCACTTGAAGGCAGCAAGCACGCGTGCGTCTTCGCCAGCGGCGTCTCGGCCATCACCGCCGTCGTTTCCACTCTCAAGTCCGGCGATGTCGTCGTGCTGGAGGAGAACGTCTATGGCTGCACCTACCGTCTTTTTTCGCGCGTGTTCGAGAAGTTCGGAGTGCGAGCGTGTTATTACGATCTCAGCGATCCAAAAAACTACTCCAAGATCACGGAGCATAAACCGGCGCTGGTGTGGATTGAATCACCGACCAATCCGCTGCTCAAGATTCTTGACATCGCCGCCATCAGCGAGGTGGCCGGACGTGTGAACGCGCCCGTGATCGTGGACAACACTTTCGCATCCAGTTGTCTGCAACAACCTTTGAAACTGGGCGCTACACTGTCAATGCTCAGCACCACGAAGTATTCCAACGGCCACTCCGATGCTCTCGGCGGCGCGGTTTGCACCGACAGCGACGAATGGCAGGAGAAAATGATCTTCGCCCAGAAAGCTCTCGGCTTGCAGCCCAGTCCCTTCGACGCCTGGCTTACCTCGCGTGGCATCAAAACGGAATCGTTGCGGATGGAACGCCACAGCTCAAACGCGCTCACCTTCGCCGCGCGACTGGAAAACGCCAAGGGCGTCCGCTGGGTGCGTTATCCATTTCTCCCGTCGCATCCGCAGCATGAACTCGCAAAAAAACAAATGCGCGCTGGCAGCGGAATCGTCGTCGCCGATCTCGGCCTGAATCTGGAGCACACGCTGGCGTTTTTGAAAAAACTCCGATACTTCACACTGGCGGAAAGCTTGGGCGGCGTTGAGAGCCTGAGTTGTCATCCAGCCTCCATGACTCACGCGAGCATCCCGCGCGAAGTGCGCGAAGCGGTCGGCATCACTGATGGGGTGGTTCGTTTCTCAGTCGGCATCGAGCACATCGACGATCTATGGCGCGATGTAGCAGTGGCTTTGGCAGAAAATTGAAGGCCCTCACTGGAGCGGCTCCAGATAATAAAGTCCCGTAGTCATCGCGCAGGCATCGTCCATGGGCATCCGCTTCAATGCGTGCTCGGCACCCCAGGAATCGGAATAGAGGATTTCGCTGGTTTTCAAATTGTAGCCGATGATAAGGCGCATGTGGCCACCGCCGGTTTGAGGGAGGCCGATTTCTTTGTAAAGTCCCAGTTGGACACTCCACATGAGCGGCAGGCCGCGATTGAGCGTATCAGTGACTTCCCGCTGAAACTTGGTGTAGGAACCCTTGCCTGGCGTGGCGCGGCTTTCCTTGAGTGAGTCAGGATCAAATGCTTCATAGATTTGCCCGATATTGATGCTGCGCATTCCGTCGATGTTGACTTCGTGCTTTTTGTTTTTCTTGGCGGCCCGGTTGTAATCTGTGATCATTTTGTTGAAATCTGCATAGGTCCAGACTTGGAGATCACGAATGCGGACTTTCAGGCGACCAGTAAGTTTTTTGAGCGCCTCGACCATCTCCATTGGATTGGTTCCTCCGCTGCTGCTGGAGTTGGCGATCGCGGCCATTTCGTGCTGGTCCACGTTTAGCCCGAGATATTTGAAAACCCTTTCGGTTGTAGCGACCACGCAATAACCCTTAGGCCCCTGATCGACCATGGGAACCGTTTTGATGAACACGTCTCCATTGGTTTCTTTCGTGACGTTGGCAGCGAGGCTGTTCCTGCTCACGGGATTGTTCCCGGTCGCGCCGGAATTTCCCAAAAGAAGCTGCTTGGGAAGCGGGGCCACGCGCAGGCGGACGAATTCCGGGCGGAATAACTTGCCCTGGCCTTTCATTTCTTTTTGATAGCTGTATTCCAAAAGAAAAGCCGTGGGAGCTTTGCTCCATGCCCAACCCGTGGCTTTAACCGCGCTGGCCGCGTCCTTGCCACGATCCATACCTTGGACGCCGATCCGCGCACTGATGATGCCTTTGATATCGCCGAGCATTTTTTCAAACTCCGCCACCGTTCGCGGATCGGTCACGCTGTCGCCACGGTTGTAGAGCGAAAGATTTACGCGGGCGAGTTTGCCGCCTTGGAATTCTGCCTGGCCCTCGAGCACATGAATCTCACCGTTAAAAATTCTGAAGTCGGCGCCGAAAAAGCGCGCCCGATCTTTGTCCTGGGAGAGCCATTGCAATCCCTTCTCGTTGAACATTTGCTCGAACTGAGCCGGCGTGGTTTCCCAAAGTTGATCGCCGGTGATGAGGGCGTCGAGGGAAATGCCTGTTTTTGGGGTTGATTCTCCCTGAGCCTGAAGCGGCGGTAGATTGAAGCTGCAAACAGCAAAAATAAGTAACGACAGGATTGATTTCATTGAGTGAGTAAATGTGATGCTCCAAC
>JAYVZW010000460.1:0-9834 GCA_043783015.1 Verrucomicrobiota bacterium | reverse complement strand
CAATTAGACAAAGCACATCGTCCTTGCATCGATCGCCGGGTCGTATTACGATGCTCCATTCGATATGACCACCGTCACCGTCTCTCCCAAGTTTCAAGTCGTTATTCCACAGGCCGTCCGTGAGCTTTTCAAGCTTGCGGTTGGCGAGAAGCTCCGGGTCATGCCCTATGGCGACAGAATCGAGCTTATTCCCGTCCGGCCCATGAAGTCCATGAGGGGCTTCCTCCGGGGAATGGACGCGACTGTTGTCCGGGAAGATGACCGTCTATGAAGTCTCCCATTGTGGTTGATTCCTCTGGATGGCTTGAGTATTTCATTGGCAGCACGCGCGCCCATCTCTTCGCCCCAGCCATTGAGGATACACAGAACCTCGTCGTTCCGATCATCACGATCTACGAGGTATTCAAAAAGGTGTTTCGAGAGCGAGGGGAGAATGACGCTCTGCAAGCAGCGAGCAGTATGCAGAGCGGGACGGTGATTGACCTTGATCTTACCATCACGCTTGATGCAGCGCGCCTTCAGCTTCCAATGGCTGACAGCATCATTTACGCCTCTGCATTGCGTCACGGTGCCACACTCTGGACGCAGGATGATCACTTTGACGGTCTCCCGTCCGTTCGTTATTTTGCCATTTCGCCGAGGTCAAAATGACAGCAGCCTCCACAGCCCTGTCTTTGCTTTTTGGGACATGGGGACATTGTCGTTCATGATTCCCAACAAATAACTCACCCGCCTAGCCCCGCACTGCAGCAAGCTTCTCGTCTCACGGTCATTGAAACAATCCCGATTACGAAGCTGAAGAGCCTTGAAAGCGAGCTGGACCAAAACCGAGAATAGGGAAGAAGATGAAGCCGAGCAGCGCGAGACCGACGCCGAAGCCGGTGCCTTTTCCGAACCTTTTGGCAAGATCGATCATAACGATGATCACGATGACGAAGTTAACGACCGGGATCAACATGAGAATGATCCACCAGAGGGGCCTGCCAGCGATCTCAAGCATGACAATTGCATTATAAATTGGAACAATGCCTGCCCAGCCAGGCTTGCCTGCCTTAACGAATACTTTCCAGATCGAGGCGATCATAACGATCAGAAAGCCGAGTCCGATGATAAGTGGAATGATGGCGAGTGCGCCTCCTTGGGTAGTTTGTTCCGGGTCCATATGTGTAAGGCTGATTGTTAGGTTGGTTTAGCTTGATGTCCTGATTAAATCCAACTCTGAGAGCAAAGCGAGAAAAAATACTTGGGTGTGCTTCTGGAAGGTTTAACGATCTCCAAAGCTGATGCCGATGGCACGGGCGGCCTGGACTTCTTCGCCATCGGGGTGGACGAGACGGAGTTTGTTGACGGCTTCCTCAATGGGCACGTCGCCCACGTGATAGCTCTGGTAGCTGACCATGCGTCCGAATTTTTTCTCCTTGATGAGATGGACGGCGCGGACGCCGAAACGGGCGCCGAGGATGCGGTCGAGCGAGGTGGGTGAGCCGCCGCGCTGGAGGTGGCCGAGGCGCACGTCGCGGGTCTCGTGACCGGTGCGGGCTTCGACTTCCTTGGCGACATAGGCTCCGATGCCGCCTAGCAGAACCTGGCGGTTTTCTTTTTCCTCTCGCGTCATCATTTTGCCGCTTTCGAGTTTCGCGCCTTCTGCCACGACAACGAGCACGCTGCGATGGCCATGTTCGTAGAGATGGTTCACGCGCCGGGCGACATTGTCGAGCATGAAGGGAATTTCCGGGAGCAGCACGATGTCCGCGCCGCCGCCGATACCGCCGTAAAGGGCGATCCATCCCGCATTGCGGCCCATGACTTCCACGACCATGACGCGTTGGTGGCTGTCGGCGGTGGTGTGGAGGCAATCGAGCGCATTGACCACGGTGGCGACGGCGGAGTAAAAACCGAAGGTCATGGACGTAGCCTGGAGGTCGTTGTCGATGGTCTTGGGCACGCCGACGACGGGAATGCCTTCCTGGCAGAGCTGCAAGCCGGTGGTCAGGGAGCCATCACCGCCGACGACGATGAGGGCATCGATGCCGAGGTATTTGATGGTGGCCTTGGCCTGGTCCATGATTTCCGCAGGGATCAGGGCGATATTGTCCACGCCGATTTTCGCTGCGAAGCTTCCTTTATTCGTGGTGCCGAGAATGGTGCCGCCCAATTTGAGAATGCCGATGGTGCGTTCTGGGTCGAGCTTGATGTGACCGGGGCCATTGGGGAGCAGACCTTCGAATCCATCGCAGAAACCGATGACTTCCCAGCCAAGTTCTGATGCGGCGCCGACGACGCCGTGAATCACTGCATTGAGTCCGGGGCAGTCGCCGCCGCTATTAAGAATTCCGATGCGCATAATTTAAAATATTGTTGGGGAGCCGGGTTAGTTGGGGGTGAGGAGTTGCAAACGATCGGTGACGGGACGGCCCTGGCGCAACCAGTTGTCGTATGCATTCCAGCCACTTCGCAGCAGATTCTGTGCCTCATTAAAAGGATCTGCGGAGCCGATCACGACGGCGACCATGCGATGACGGAAGACCGCGTCCTTTCCGTCCGCCTGTTTCATCACCGTCCCGTGACGCTCCTCGCTCACGATAACGCAGCCGCCGGACTGGGGGGTATTGCCAGTTTTCACGCCATCGATATTTCCCACGCCGAGGAGGCTGTTGGTGTTTTGCAGGGGGATGCTCATGCGCTGGCCCGCGCGGAAGACCACGATGTCGCGCGTCTTTTGATTGGTATAAAAACGGAACGGGGCGCGCGTCATGGCATAGAGCGTAAGTTTGGCCATGTCCGCCGCAGTAGAATAAGGCGTGGTGCGGCTGTTCTCAAAGCCGTGCGGATTGGTGAAGCGGGTGCGGGACATGCCCTCGCGCGCGGCAAGCTTGTTCATCTGGCTGACGAACTCGGAGATGGGATCGCCGCCTTTGCCGAGCCGCCGCAAGATGTCGCCACCGACGAATTCCGCGAGTGAGGTGGCAGCGAGGTTGTCGCTGGTCATCATCGAGGCGTAGATCAAATCGCGCAGAGTGATCTGGTCGCCGGGCTGGAGGCTGAGTCCGTTGTAACCAGAAATTTGGATGGCGTTCGGGGAGACGGTGGCCAGGACATTTAGATTGACCTTGGTGACATCCGACCAGTCCAGCGCGACGAGCGCGGTGGCGATCTTTGCCAGTCCTCCGACGGGACGCTTGACATCCATTCCGGAGGCGGCGTGGATTTTTTTATTATAGAGATCAACCGCGATCACACTGGTCTGAGCCTCGACAGGGCGGGCTGAAAGAAAGGCTGCGGCAAATCCCAGCAACAGTGTTTTGCGAATTAATAGAGCGGGTGTCGCAAAGTGCGAATCAAACATCGGACGCCGAGTCTAGCTTCCATGACTGTTCACGCAACTGAAACATGGAAACTCTCCTTCAATCCGCTTTCCCGCCGGGTTTTAGGGCCAGAGCAAACCAACCTGCCATGAGGAACAAGCCACCGAATGGCGTGATCGCGCCGAACTGCTTGATGCCAGTGAAAGAATAGAGATAAAGGCTGCCGCTGAAAACCAAGATTCCAGCAATCCAGAGGCGGGCGGTCCACGGGAAGCGTGAATTGAGGCCCGTCAATGCCAGTCCTAAAAGCGCGACAGAGTGCGTGAGATGATATTGCGCAGCGGTGCGCCATACCTCTTCCCGGTGGGCGGACTCCTGTTTGTCGGGCAGCGCATTCCATTTTTCCTTCAGGCTGTGGGCGCCGAATGCACCCAGTGAAATGGCCAGAAAACCAAGACAGGCGGCGATCTTCAGCAGTAAGGAATCATGTTTCATAACTGCATTTACCAAGCTGGCGGCGAAAAATCAAGACGCGACCTCCGAGGCCCATGGGGAAAAATATCGTGCAAGACGGCAAATTATGTGCTCCTTTCCCTTGTCACAACTACGACACTCGCCTATATAAAGCCCGACATCACTCCCACAACCTCAACAGTTCCACCGCATTGCGCCAAATGATGGTTCTACATACTTTATCCTCCCACCTTTCGTCAAGCCTCAGGAAATCCCTGATGCTCCTGTTCGGATTATTCATCGCCACTGTCCCCTGCAGGGCGCAATCCAGTCCCGGTTCCGTGCTCGGTGCCCTGGCAAAAAACGTCAACATTGACGGATTGGAAACCAACTTCGACCCCGAAACGGGAGTAGCTACGGCTGTTGGCGAGGTTCACATCAAATACGACAACGTCGAAATCACCGCCGGACGCGCTGAATACAACTCCAACACCAAGGACGTCATCGCGCACGAAAACGTGATGATCATCAAGGACGGTCAGATTTACCGCGGTGAAACCGTCACCTACAACTTCGAGACCCAGGACTTGAAGGCCAACAACATCCGCAGCGGATTGCCTCCGGTCTTTTACAAAACCGCAGACATGAAAACCAATTCCGGAGCAATGAAAGGTGAATCTGGAGAGACAGCGCGCATTGATGGTGCTGGAACTTATTTCACCACGCATGACAGCAGCCATCCGAACTACCATGTCACGGCCAAGTCACTGACCATCTATCCTGGTGACCGCATTATCATGCACAACGCGAAATTCTATGTGGGGAACCTGCCGATCTTCTGGCTTCCCCTCTACGTTCAGCCACTCAACAATGAGCTCGGCTATTTCTTTCAGCCTGGCTACGACAGCCTTTGGGGTGCTTTCCTGCTCAATCAATACGGCGTCATGTATGGCGATCACACGCTTGCAAAATACCACCTTGATCTGCGCAGCAGCCGCGGCGTTGCCGGTGGTGTGGACTTGAAATCCCTCCGCTTCGCCAACAATGACAACTTTGGCAAACTCCTGCTCTACTATGCCTACGACACCAGTCCCGAAACCGGCACCGGTGGACGCAATCGCGGCGAACTGGCCCCGTCTAAAGATCGCTACCGCCTGTCCTTCCAGCACCGCATCTACCTGCCCGGCCCCAGCGAGAGCACTTGGTATCTGGACTTTAATCTGAACAAGCTCAGCGATCGATTCCTGCTGAAGGATTATTACTTCGCAGAGTCCCGTGTCAATCCTCAACCCGATAACACCATTGCGCTCGTCAAACACAGCGATAATTTTGTGGCCATGCTCTGGACCCGGTTCCAGATGAACAATTTCGACCACACTGATGTTCGCCTCCCGGAACTTGCCATCGACTTCACCCGCCAGCCTCTCTGGCATACCGGCGTTTACTACCAGGGTGAATCCTCCCTTGGATTCTACAAAGAAAAACTATCCAACGCGGAAACCAGCCTGCTCCAGGGCAAGATCAAAACCCAGCAGGATAACCTGTCAGGTTTCAATGGCGGTCTGACGTCAACCATTCTGGGCACACCACCTTCCAGCGATATCAACGAACTGGCAGGCACCACCTTTACGGACAACAACAGCAACTTCCATCGCAGCACTCCCAAACTCCTCACCAACCGCGATCAGGTGCAGCTGGACATCGCGAATCTTGAAGCGGAACTTTCCGACAAGAAATTCGCCCGTCTGCACACCTATCATGAGTTTCTCTACCCGATGAGTTTCGGTGACGGGGGCTGGCTCAATGTAGTGCCCCGCCTCGGTGGCGGTGCCAGCTTCTATAATGATGTTTCCGGCGGGCAGAAAGATTTCGGCGCCACCACCAAAGGCATATTTCAGGCCGGACTTGACGTTTCCGGAAAATTCAGCCGCACTTGGGAGGGTGTCCAAAACCACACCCTTGGCCTTGATGGCCTGCGTCATACCTTCATGCCCTATGTCAATTATTCCTACCTCAACTCGGACCCGCTCGTTGGCTTTCCGTCCATCGACCGCCTCAACCCCTCCACCCGCCCACGCCCGATTGATGTTCCCCTGCTCACCGCAATTGACGATTTGAACACCTGGAACATTGCCCGGGTCGGCATGAGAAATACTCTTCAGACCAAACGGGATGACACCACCTACAACTGGATGGGGCTCAACACCTACATGGACTTGTTTTTCCAAGATCCTGAATTCGATCGGAAAGTCTCCAATCTCTACAATGATTTCTATTTCCGCCCGGTGCCATGGCTCTCGCTCAATATCGACAGCCAGTTGCCCATTGGAAGCAGTGACTATAACTTCACCGAGCTAAACACCGCATTGACTTGGATGCCTTCCAAATCCTTTTCTTGGAGCGTCGGACACAACTACCTGAACAAAAATCCGATCTTTGCAGACAGCAGTCTCATCTTCTCACGCATTTACACGCGTCTGAATGAAAACTGGGGCTTTGCCATGAATCACATTTATGAAGCCACGGATCACACACTGCAATACCAGAGCTACAGCGTAAGCCGGGACCTGACCAGTTGGGTTGTATCAGTGGGCGGACTTGTTCGCAACAATGTCACTGCCCAAAAAGATTACGGGATCATTGTTAATTTCACACTGAAGGACTTCCCACAAGTCAGCCTTCCGCTCGATCTCGACCCCAATCCTACCGGTCGTGGTGGCAAAGGAGGCTGATCGTTTCTAATTATCTTTAAAAAAGCCAGCGCTCCGAACCGGGCACTGGCTTTTTTCTTGTCGGAATCAACCAAAGCACCAAGCCTCGATGTCGTGCAAATAAGCAAGTCGTGCTTGAGCAAGCTGCAAAAAACGCTTTAGTCCGCTCTTACTTTATTTCCATGAAGATCACAATCATCGGCTCCGGCTATGTCGGACTCACCACAGGCGCCTGTTTCGCCGAGATCGGCCACCATGTTCTCTGCGTGGACAATGATGAATCCAAAGTCCACAGCCTGCTGGCGGGGAAAATTCCCATTTACGAGCCGGGTCTCGAACCCATGGTGCGCAAAAACGTTGTCTCCAAGCGCCTTCAGTTCACCACCAGCACCGCCGACGGAGTCGATCACGGCGAGGTAATCTTCATCGCGGTGCCCACCCCGCCGCAGGAAGATGGAAGCGTTGACCTCAGCTTCATCGAAAAGGTCGCGCGTGAAATCGCCGTCTGCCTCGGCAGCTACCGCGTCATCGTGGACAAGAGCACCGTGCCCGTTAAAACCGGTGAGCGCGTCGCCCAGACCATCCGCCGCTATGCCAAGCCCGGCGTGGAATTCGATGTCATCAGCAATCCCGAGTTCCTCCGCGAAGGCAGCGCGGTGGATGATCTGATGAAACCCGACCGCATCGTCATTGGTGGCAACAGCGACCGCGCGCTGGCGGTAATGCAAAAAGTATATGAGCCATTCGTCGCACCAGTTCTGGTTACGGATATCAACAGTGCCGAACTGATCAAGCACGCGGCCAACAGCTTCCTCGCGCTGAAAATCTCCTACATCAATGCCGTTGCAGAAATCTGCGAAGCTGCTGGTGCTGATGTGGAAAAAGTGGCCGAGGGCATCGGCATGGACCGGCGCATCGGACGCAGCTTCCTCAATGCCGGACTCGGCTATGGGGGCTCCTGCTTCCCCAAGGATATCGCTGCCTTCATCGCCATCGCCGACCAGCTCGGCACACCCTTTCATCTCTTGAAAGAGGTTCAGAAAGTTAACGCACGTCAGGTCAGCCGGTTCCTCGATTCCATCCGCGAGGCGCTCTGGTTATTGAAAGAAAAAAAGATTGCCGTCTGGGGTCTCAGCTTCAAACCCAATACCGATGACGTCCGCTCCAGTGTGGCCGTTGACATTGTGGAGGCTCTCGTCAACGAAGGAGCAGAGGTCACCGCCTTTGATCCGAAGGCCATGGATAAATTCAAAACCCTGCCTTTTGCCTCAAAGGTCACACTCGCGGAAAGCCCCATCGAAGCAGCCCGCGGTGCAGAGGCGCTCATCATCGCGACCGAGTGGGACGAATTTACCGGCGTGGATCTGACCGAGTTGCGTGACGCCATGCGCACGCCACTCATCTTCGATGGTCGCAACCTTCTCGATCCCAGCGCGGCCATCGCCTATGGCTTCCAATATCGGGGCATAGGCCGCGGCACACTCCCATCAGCCAATGGTTGACCGCAAATTTGTGCCCGATCATCCTCCGGCGAATGCGCGTCAACTGGCCCTCGACGCCTTGAATGAGTGGGCAGAAGGACAGGCCTTTGCCGCGGACATCGTGGGGCGCCAGAGGATGGAGCACCAACTGCCGCCACGTGACGCCGCGCTGTTGCAGAACCTGGTGTTCACCGTCCTGAGAAACCAGACCTTGCTCGACCACTGGATTTCACATCTTTGTGACAGCGCCAGTATCGAAGATCATGTGCGCTGGATCGTGCGGCTGGGCCTGACTCAACTGCTCATCCTCGATCTTCCGCCCTACGCTGCAGTCAATGAAACGGTCAAGCTCGCGCCCCATGCCGGCGCGCTGGTAAATGCCATTCTGCGGCGCGCCCAACGCGAAAGCATTCAGTTGTTTGATGAAGTCGCCACGCTTCCGCTGCATCTGCGTTTTTCTCACCCTGAATGGCTGGTGCAACGCTGGCTTGATCAGTTCGGCCATGAGACCACGGCGCAATTTTGCGAATGGAACCAGCAGCCCGCTCGAGGTTTCATCCGCGTGAACCGCCTGCACCCGCAAACGCTGACAGAGTATGACCTGAAACAGTTCGAGCGGACCGACCGGAAGGATTTTCATCGGCCGGACATGCCGCCGCGTGAATGGCTGGCGCAAGGCAGATGCTATGCGCAGGATCCCAGCACCGCCGTGGCTTGCGATCTGCTGGCACCGCAGCCGGGAGAGGTTGTGCTTGACGCCTGCGCCGCGCCCGGAGGTAAAACTGCGCTGCTCGCCCAGATGATGGAAAACAAGGGACGCATCATTGCCTCCGACTCCTCTGCCAAGCGCATGCCCCGGTTGCAGGAAAATCTCCGACGCATGAAAGTCGCCATCGCCCGCTCGTTTGAGCACGACTGGCTGCATCCGAAAGGCACGCCACCGTGGGGCGCGATGCACTTCGACCGCATCCTGGTTGATGCACCATGCAGTAACACCGGGGTCATGCGCCGCCGCATTGATGTCCGCTGGCGTTTGCAACCCGCTGTCTTCCCGGAAATGGCCGCCCAGCAGCAGCGCATTCTTGCTGCCGTGCTGCCGCTGCTCAAACCGGGCGGCACATTGGTTTACAGCACTTGTAGCATCGACCCCGATGAAAACGAAACCGTGGTGGAAGAAACCTTGAAGCGACATCCTTCATTCAGGCTCGCGGAGTCCATTGCCACCCTGCCATGGCGGGATGGCGTGGATGGATCGTTTGCGGCCAGGATCATCCGCGAAAGCTAACGGGCCCGGTCTGGTTTGCCGCGTCACGGCTTTTGCGGTTCACCAGCAGGCTCAGGACCGTTTTTCGGTTCGCGGAGCCCCGGAACGGAGCCATCCTTTTTGAAATTCTCCCGCATCTTGGCAAACTCGCCTTTGATTGCGACTTGATAAACCTCGCGCAGCTTTTCCCAAGCTTCCAACCTCTTCGCAGGCTCGGCCTGTTGGAGTTGCTTGACCGCCTCAGCCACTGCTGGCGTTTGCATCAGCCTTTCATGCATCCGCGACATGGGAGATTCGCGACGCTCGCCCGGCCCTCCAGGTTGACCATCGATGCGGAGACGTTGGAGCGCCTTGCCGACGAATTCTGGATCATTGGCGTCTGGCATTTTGCCAGAAAAACCCGGCCCGGTGGATGGTTTCCGCTTTTCGAGTATTTTCACAACCTCGGGATCCACTTCAGCCAATGCCTCGTGCAGGATTTTGCGATATTCTTCATTGGCTACCATCAGGCGCTCGCGTGCTTCCGTAACCTCCGACTTTTTCCAAGCCTTTTCAAATGCGGCACGCACCCGCTGCTTTTGATTCTCAGGCATGTCCTTGAAAATATCGAAATGCTCGCG
>JAYVZW010000459.1:0-3284 GCA_043783015.1 Verrucomicrobiota bacterium | reverse complement strand
AGACCGCCCGCGTGTTCGCGTCCGTCTTTTCGATGGGCGTGCCGGTGAAGCCGATGAACGACGCGTTCGGCAAAGCATCGCGCAGGTTGCTGGCGAAGCCATAGGACATCTCGCCGGTCTTTTCATTCACCTTGCCGCCGAATCCATACTGGCTGCGACTGTCGAGTTCGATTTAGGAAAGTGCGCGTGAGATTCGATAATACCGTTTATCGAGGGCGTCTTTACCTCCCTCCATTACGTCACACACAGCGCGGCGAATCTCCTGCCGCTGAAGCGCCCCCATTGATCCCGTCCGAATCTGGCCCGTCACGAAGCGCATCTCGACTATCTGCTCCGCCGCCCCATTCACGGGGATGTTTGGATTGTGGGTGACAACAATCACCTGCTGGTCCTGCTTCAATTGTCGGAGGCCGGACACCACAAGGGACGAGATGAGTCGCGTTTCCAAATCGTCTTCGGGCTGGTCGATGATTAGCGGAGAATCGTCAAGCGAGAGAACGAGTCCGAGCAGTCCAGCCGTGCGCTGACCGGCGGAACCAGTTTCTATGTCTTCGACTGTTCCATCGGCTTTCACCAACTCAAGTTTCAACCTGTCTTCTGGAGTCCACACTGCGATGCGGTCCAAGTCTTCAGGGCTGTTGAGACGGAGCTGTTCGAGATGGCGAGCGAATCGCCGGTCAAGCCCTTTGGAGTCGGCAAATGTAGCGTCGCGCAGGACCGTTCGAACCGATTCCAGCTTTGACCAACGCGACACAGGAGTTTGCTCCATCAGCCCAGCCAGCAGACCCGTCGCCGCTTCGGAGTCGGAGGAGCGATAAATGTCATTGGCGAACTCCTCGCCAGGTTTGCGAATCAGCAGCCGGAGTTGTGCTTCCGCAGCTTCTCGATTGCCCATGTCTTGGAGCGTCACCCGGATGTGCTCCCCAGTTGTTGGCTGTGTCCAGTTGGCGATGACACGCTTCCGCTCTGTCCGTAGCAAACGCTCGTGTTCGTCGATTTCCTGCAACAGGTTTGTGCCTGCCTCACGCAACTTGACCAGCGCAGCTTCATGCTCTCCGAGCTTCTTGACCTTCGCCTCAAGTTCCGCCCGCTGCTCAACCAGTTTGGAATACCCTGAGATGTCCGCTCCACCTGCCTGTTGGAGTTGATTCTTTAGCTCCTCATATTTCTTGGAAGTGGCGTCGAGTTCGGTTTTCCAAGGAACGGTCGCAAAGGTGGACGCCCACTTACTCCCAAGAGACTCCAATTCTGTTTCGACGGAAGCCAGTTTGGTGCGAAGCGTTTCGTAGTCAGAAAGAACTGCTTGTAGTGCCTCGCTTGATTCCTGACCGAGCGCCACCTTCAGCTCCTCCTCCAATTCGATTTGAGGTAGCTGACTCCGCATTTCGGCAAAAGTGGTTTTCGCGGTTTCCAGCGCCGCGCCCTTTACGTCCAAAGTCTGCTTTGTGGTTTGCGCGGACTGGTAATTGTTCAGGATATCTTTGTTCCCGCTGTCTTCGAAGATGCGAATCTTTGCCTTCACGTCCTCAAGGTCGGCACGGGTCTGAGCAACTCCGGCGATGTCCCTTTCGGACTGCCTCACATCGCGCCGGTTCTGCAACCATTTCTCGGTGTTCGTGTCGCGCGTTTCCAGCCATGCACGCTTGTCCCATCGCTCATCAATCAGGTTCAGCAAGACATCGGGTTGCTTCGTCATCTCGTAGAGCTGTTTCTGGCTGAAGACCCGGAGCGGAAACCGTTTTCCGACATCACCCACGTCGCCCGCTGTCACCCAATTGCCAGTTGCATCTCGCTCCTCCTGAATCCGAGAGCCATCGCTCTTCCAAACGAGAGCAATGTCACGTCCGTCTTTCACCAGTTCCAACCTTATGGATGTCTCAGGCCTCATCATGCCCAATTCTCCCCGGACGCGCGGAACGCGATTGAAGTCATCAAACTCTTTCTTCACCTGTGGTGGCATGCCGTCGGTCTTTGCCAAGACGATGCGAAGAAAATCCAGAATGCTCGACTTGCCAGACCCTCTGCCTCCAATCAGCGTCGTCAGCCAAGGGCTCAACTCCAACGTCAAGTCTTGCCCGTTCCCGATTTTCTGGCCCTTCGATACTGTCAATCGTCGGAGGTAGAAGCGTGACCCGATGTGGTTTGGGTCGGCAGGGAGCGTGTCAAACCGCCTCACTCCGTCCTCCCCGTCGTGTAGCGCCAACCTCAGTGCTTCGAGCGACGGCGACTCCATCTTCACCCATGTGTAGCGTTTGCCCACCGAAGTTGGGTGGTGCGAGTCAGAGCCGATGACCGAAGCAAGTCTCAACTTGAGTTCTGAATAGGCCGCAGGCAGCGCGTAGGCAGGATCGATCAACTCCATTGCGAGCAAGCCATCTGCTCGTAGCGATTGCTTCAATGTCACACCGAACTGGTCTTTGAATAGCCCGGAGTCCGCATCTGCGTGTGCAAGGATCGGAATGCCCCCTTCCTGCTGAATCAGTTCAATCACCTCCGCGCATGACTTCAGGGTGCAATCATCTGTTTTGCCGTAATGCCCACGGAAGTCACACTTCGAGAGCAGGCTGATGATCTTACTTCCGCCCGCGCTGGGGTCGAAAAGCGCGATGATGTGAATTCCTCCATTCACACTGACCTCAACGCCAGGGAACAAAGTCATGGGCCGGAATCCTGTAGGTTTTTCAACGTCTAACAGGGCCAATTCCTCTTTCAGCGCGTCAATCCATTCCCCGCTGTTGTGGTCGGTGACGGCGACGCAATCCATCCCAGCGCTCATGAAGTCGAGCAGCCACTCACGCGGAGAGCGTGCCTTCAGTGCCGCTTGGTTCGGCCCCTTGCCGTAGTCGTCTGACTTTGGCGTGTGGTTGTGAAAGTCGAACTTCCACCACTTTGCTCCGTAATGTCGTGTGCCTGCGCTCATATGTTTATCGGCCTCACGTTAGGATACGGCCCGAGGAAGCGTTCGCCGGTGAAATTGACATGTCTCCGGGGGCAACGACGCGCGACTTTGAACCTGCCTGTGGCGGTGGTGACATTGGCTCCAAACCAAGCAGCATTGGTTGGGCAATAGGCCGGACAGCCGGAACATCTTCCGTCATCGGAAAATTGGAGATAAGCGCCTCAATCATCGGGTGCCTCAAGTCTTCCGACGGGCCAACATGGTAGAAGTGCTCGCGCTTCAGCATGTGGAAATCGGCACGGCTCCAGACCAGGTCAATCGCGGAGTTGCTGCGAAATTCGTTGCTATGCCAAGTCGAGAGCAAGAAGTCGCAAGGCAGTGAACC
>JAYVZW010000458.1:0-9887 GCA_043783015.1 Verrucomicrobiota bacterium | reverse complement strand
CCTCTTTTTCATCTGCGACACTGTCGCGATGCGGGCCGAGGAACTGCGGCCAGTCTGCCCCGCTTGCCTGTGTCATCAGGATCAGACAGATAACGCCGACCGTTTTCCACACTTGAGGATTCATACGGGATGCTCGCTCAAGTGTATGATGAGTTCAAGACTTCCATGTTCGATACTAATGTAATTTGCACTTTGAGCTTTGCCCATTTCTCCCCAAACTCAACAGCCTATGAAGAAACTTGAAGGACGCATCGCCATCGTCACCGGAGCAGGCCGGGGAATCGGAAAAGCCATCGCTGAACGCTTCGCCGCCGAGGGCGCGAAGGTCGCGGTCATCAGCCGCACGTAAACGAATTCGCAAAGCGCGTCAGACTCAATCAACGCCGCTTATCCCGGTGCCGCCAAAGCTTACGCGGTGGACATCGCTGACCACGCCGCCGTGGTGGAACTCGGCAAACGGATCGTAGCCGATCTCGGTGGCGCGGACATCTTGGTGAACAACGCGGGCGTCACGCGCGACGGACTCGCCCTGCGCATGAGCGACGAGGACTGGGACACGGTGCTCGATACCAATCTCAAGGGCGCTTTCAACGGAACATTCTCAAATCGAAGTGCGGCAGGATCATCAACATCAGCAGCGTGATCGGCCTGATCGGGAACGCCGGACAATGCAACTATGCTGCGAGCAAGGCCGGGCTGCTGGGCTTTACCAAGTCGCTCGCCCGCGAGTTCGCCGGACGGGCTGTCACGGTCAACGCCATCGCGCCCGGATTCATCGTCACCGACATGACGAACGAGTTGAACGATCAACAAAAGGAAGGCGTCCTCAAACAAATACCGCTTTCCAGTTTCGGCGAGGCCGTGGACATCGCAAACGCCGCCGCGTTTCTCGCGAGTGATGAAGCCCGCTACATCACAGGGCAGACGATTGCCGTTGATGGCGGAATGGTGATGTGACCTGAAGCGGCGAAGATATTTTTGGCCGTTGAGTGGTTCGCCCGCGAAAGAACATCCCTGCTGGCAACCGAAGTTGGATCTAAGGACCCACCCGTTGGGGCACTTTGGCGAAGCGTGAGACATCGTAGCCCTTGGATTCCAAGCGGCGCAGGATACCGGAATAAGTCGCTTTATCAAGTGCCGGCTTGCGACAGAGCACCCAACCGAGTTTTCGATTAGGGTAGCCAATCACGGCCCACTGATAGTTGGGGTCGATATCGACGACGAGAAATGGCACGCGGAACGGCCAGATGAACTGCACGCGCCACTCCGCATTGGACTGCCGGTTCTTCACCCAGGCGATACCCTTCCATTCCTGCAAGGGCGCATCGAGATTTTCCCGACGAAAGAGGAAACTGTTGTTAATGCGTCCGTCCGAACGCAGGGCGTAACGATCCAATGTGCCGACTTTTCCCTTTTCCAGTGCGTAGGGTATGTTGGCGAAGACATACCAGTCCCCCATGAATCGAGGCAGATCGAGATGCGGGACTGTCTTGAGCACAGCTTGTTTCATTGGAGTGGTGCAGGCTCCCAGCAGAATGATAAACGAAAGACTGGCTATAAAACGATTTATATTCATTTATCAACGAGATTGTCTCCGCTCGCAAATGGGAAAAAAAATGTCCGCCAGCAACTTCTCTGAGTGGAAACGCAGAAATGACAACGGCTTATTATGCAAGACTGCCGTAAACGCCAAAGCGAGCTTTCTCGGCTCCACCATTGTTTGAACAAGATAAAAACATGTCGGGCTGGTGCTTCGTGGCACCAGCCCGACACGGAGGATTCATCAGGGAAGGAGGACGGTATCGATAACGTGGATGACTCCATTGCTTGCAGCAATGTCTGTCTTCACGACATTCGCGGTGCCTACCGTCACTTTGCCTGCGTTAACCTTGATGGCCACACTCTTGCCATTTACGGTTTTTGGATCAGATGTTTTCACATCCGCAGCCATGACTTTTCCGGACAACACATGGTAGGTAAGTATGGCCGTCAGCTTGTCCTTGTTTTCCGGTTTCAGCAGGCTTTCCACCGTGCCAGCGGGAAGTTTCGCGAAAGCATCATCAGTGGGTGCGAAGACAGTAAACGGCCCTTTGCTACTCAGGGTGTCCACCAGTCCGGCGGCCTTCAAGGCGGCGACTAGCGTGGTAAACTGACCGGCACCTGCGGCGACTTCAACAATGTTCTTCTCATCAGATGCCGTGAGGTTGTTCGGGATGATCGACAGTGCGACAGCAAAAGCTGCGGCAATAAATGATGTTTTTTTCATGGTGGTGTATTTTGTTTTTACTTTGGTTTATGGAAGCCAAGATTAGCTTCAATACTATAGAAACGGTTCGAGTTTGCTGCCGGGTGCCCGGGATATTTTTTAAATTCACGTCACTCCTGCATCCACATGATAATGCCGCGCGTTGGGGCACTTCAATGAATGCACTCGCTCACACCACACGGTTGACGACTGCCACGATGCGCCTGGTGAATTAGTTGCAAGAAAAAGCTGCGCGCTCGCAGAACAGGGTTGGGGATTGAGTCAACCATTGGCATTGAGCAGACGGTAATTGAAAATCGCAATCACCAACGAAAGTAGCATGAGCGTCAGCGACGGAAGCATCTTGGATACAGGATTCTTCACACGGAGGTGCGTGACAAATGCGCAGGCCATCAAAATGCTGATGCCCAAGCTTCCTATGATGGCTACTGACAACCGCGCAATGCCGATCAACAAAAGCAGCGAAAAGGTCAGTTTCAAAATGCCAACCAAATCACGCAGCCCGTCGGAGAGTCCGAAATGCTTGAATTCCTCGATGATGTTCTCGTGGCGGACGACCCACACGTAAAAGACGGATGCCGCAACCAAAGCCTGTAGAGAAATCACCATGTCTTGCATGCTGGCTGTATATGCTGCTTTTGGCGGTCTTGCCAGAAAAACTTGCACTACAGACCCATGCTGCGGCCCGCATCGAAGAATCTTCCCGAGTGATGGGCGCCGACCAGGTTTCGCAAGTGGGTTCTGTCATCAGAGCGTTATTCAGTTGCAGTGCGCTGTCCACTGTAATGCTTTTCAACGTCTGATCTGGCAGATAGGTCGTAACTTGAATTCCGAGACTTAATAAACATATGAACGATCTAATAACTCCCTCACGAGTATGGCTGGTCACAGGTTGCTCCAGCGGCCTTGGTTTAGCCCTGGCAACCAAACTTCTCGAACGCGGCCAGAGGGTCGTTGCGACCGCGCGTCTGCCGGAATCGCTCAGCAATCTTGTCGCGCACTATCCCGAGACATGCCGCACGATTGCGCTGGATGTCACTGAATCCTCGCAGGTGAACTCAGCAGTCGCTCAGGCGGTGGAAGTCTTCGGGCGCATCGATGTCGTGGTCAATAATGCGGGTTACGGCCTGATTGGTGCATTTGAAGAACTCAGTGATGAGCAAGTCTCGCGAAATTTTGATACGAATTTCCATGGTGCGCTAAAGGTCATCCGCGCGGTGCTGCCGATTCTCCGCACGCAAGGCAGCGGACACATTGTGAACATTTCCGCGGCTGCGGTCATTTCAAACTACGCAGGCTTTTCCATTTACGGAGCAACCAAGTGGGCACTCGAAGGCGTTTCGGAAGCGCTCGCCGCAGAGTTGAAGCCGCTGGGAATCAGGGTCACGATCGTGCAGCCCGGGCCTTTTCGCACGGACTTCATCGCCCGTTCACTGGAGCGTGCTGCGACACACATCACCGATTACGACCGCACCAGTGGTAAGTTCCTGAGTTTCCTCGAAACCATGAACGGTAAACAGCCTGGTGATCCGGACAAAGCGGCGGAGGCCATCATCGCTGTCGTGGAGTCGGATGCACCACCGTTGCGTCTGGTGCTGGGCAAATACGCGAACGACAAGGCCCGCAGGAAACTTTCTGACAACGAAAGAGAACGGCTGGCATGGGAGACTGTGGGATTACCCACCGATTACGCCTCCCTCCTGCATCGGGCTTGACTCACAATGCTGTTTGTATTTTTCGGGCCGAGATCATGATTCCTTTACCAATTTTCCGCGAGATGTCGCAACTCGATGAGCGTGCCATCATACCCATGCCTTTCTCCGAAGATACCCTTGTTGACCTCCAGCAAGATAGACGCACCGGTCTTGCCTGGGGTTCGTTCATCGGGGATGCTTTGGCGATGCCTGTTCACTGGTATTATAATCGTTCGGCGATGCAGCGGGATTACGGCGAAGTGCGGAACTACATGGCGCCTCACAATCCTCATCCCGACAGCATCCTCTGGCGTTCGGATCACACAGCACTCAATGAGCGCGGAGATATACTCCACGAGCAGGCGCAATACTGGGGACAGCGAGGCATTCACTATCATCAGTTTCTCCAAGCCGGAGAGAATACACTCAACCTCCAACTCGCCAAGGTGCTCATCGATTCGCTGCTCGAATGCGGCGGCTATGATGCGGACAACTATCTTGATCGTTACATCCACTTCATGCTCACACCTGGCCAACACCGCGATACCTATGTCGAAGAGTATCACAGGAAATTCTTTACTTCCTATGCGCGGGGCGTCCGTCCACGCAAGTGCGGCGGCAACGACATCCACATCGGCGGCCTCGCGCATGTCGGTGTCCTGGGTGCGTTCTTTGCCACGGATTTGAAAGCGGCCCGTGCGGCGGTTCACGAACACATCAACTTGACGCATCAGAGTGCTGAAGTTGCTGCCGCAGGCGACGCCCTTGCGCGAATCCTTGGTGCAGTCATTGTGGGTGGCAACTTACGTGAAGCCATTTTCGAGCATGGCACTGATTGGTTTTCAAAGCGCAAGGCGGAACAGTGGTCGCGTGAGCCGGATCAAGTTGTGATCGGACGCCGACTCAGCCCTGCGTGTTACATTGCCGAAGCCTTTCCTGCCTCGCTCTATCTCGCTTGGAAATATGCTGACGATTTTGAGGCTGGTGTCGTCGCAAACACGAACCTCGGCGGTGACAACTGTCACCGTGGTGCGGTCGTCGGCGCGCTCCTTGGAGCAGCGTGCGGGAGACATCGGATCCCTCTGAGATTTGTAAACAACATCGCGAATTCCGCCCACTTTGGGACTCAGATCGATCAGCTAGTGTCCCACCAACTACCCGAAGTTGAGTATGCCAGTCTGAGCGTGCTGCCGTCCTAGTCGGGGCCGTGTTGCGGATGAAATCTCACGAAGAGAATAAACAGCCCTCCATAAAGCTGGCAAAACCTGACACATCCACATCATAAGGAATTCCAATCTCTCCCACTTGCCGCTATCTTAGCCGGATGACTGCCGCCGAAACAACTCCACGCATCCCCGAAGATTTAGATCGTCTCGCGGCGCGCGGACTGCTTCCGGGAAATCCGGTAATGTTTCAGCAGTGGCGCAACCTGCTTTTCCTTCATTGGGAATATTCCGTTGCTGCCATTCAGGCGACGTTGCCAGAGGGTCTGTTCGTGGATACTTACAACAGTCGCGCATATCTCGGGGTCGTTCCATTCTTCATGCAAAACATCCGCCCGCGATTCCTGCCCGCAGTGCGGGGCATCTCGGATTTCATGGAGCTGAATCTGCGCACCTACGTGCATGACAGCACGGGTGTGCCAGGCGTGTGGTTTTATTCGCTTGATGCGAATCAATGGCTGGCGGTGAAGATCGCGCGCCGCTTTTTCCATCTGCCCTACCACCACGCGAAGATGACCTCGCGCCCCACGGCGAATGCTGGCATCCGCTATGAATCCACGCGCCTTGGCAACGAGTATAAGGGCATGCCTTGCACCTATGAATATGCGCCGGGCGCGAAGCTGGCACCTTCGGCACCCGGCTCACTCGAGTTCTTCCTCGTCGAGCGCTACCGACTCTATTCCAGCGCACCCGACGGTCTCTGGCGCGGCGCGATTTATCATGAGCCGTATCCACTTTGCTGCGCGGAGGTGGCGGAGTGGGACGAGAACTTACTCACGCTCGATGGCTTCACTCCGACAGGACGTCCGCCAGACCATATAGTCATGTCACGCGGGGTGGACGTAAGCATTTATCCGCTGGTGCGAGTTTGAAATGCAGTGAGTTAAGATGAGCAGCAGACGGGTCAGAAAATCTAGAATCCTCGAGCAATTACTGTGCTTGCCTGCGCTGGCGCTTGCGCACTTGCAGACCTCATGATTCGATTTCATTTGCCCATCCGTTGTCACCAACGATGAATGGTGTCGCACCTGAGGTGCTTTTACAATCAAAGGATGATTCTCGACGCCACATGCCAGCTTGAATACCAGACTACTGAAGAAGTGCCGGTCATTTTTATGCTGCGCCCGCGCAGTGGCTGGGCGCAATGGATTATGCGTGAGGAATTTTATATTCAACCCCAGGTTCTAGTGGTGGAATTTACTGACGTCTATGGCAACCTCTGCCAGAGAACTATCATGCCTGCGGGCGATTTTCACCTTTCGGTGCAATACCGCGTATTGGTGCCAGACATCGTGGATGCAGACTTGATGGCCACGCAGATGCCCGCGCAACTCCTGCCAACGGATATCTTACACTACCTCCTGCCCAGCCGTTATTGCCAGTCAGACCAACTGGGCGGGCTAGCCAACTCCATCATCGGGGATACCCCGCCCACGTATATGCGGGTCACCAAGATACGCGAATGGATTTACCACCACATTAAATACGAGGCCGGTTCCAGCAATGCCTCCACTTCAGCCCGTGAGACCGCCGAGGAAAAGCGCGGGGTTTGCCGTGACTTCGCTCATCTGGGCATCGCCCTATGCCGTGCGATCGACGTTCCTGCACGCATGGTGGTGGGCTTCTTGCACCAACTTGATCCCATGGACTTGCACGCATGGTTTGAGGCTTTCATAGGAGGCCGCTGGTTTACCTTCGACGCCACCCATGAAACGACCAGGGGTAACCGTATTGTCGTGGCCTATGGCCGTGATGCCGCCGATGTGGCGCTAGCAACGGTGTTCGGCGGCTTCACCATGCAGAGCATGAAGGTCACGGTCACTCCAGTGAATCAGCCGATTTGACCGCCCGCTTTCAATTGTTTCAAACAACTGTTGCTGGAACAACCATGTTGTTGAGCACAAATTTCACCCCCTTGATTTCGGCGACGAATTCCGCGCCGTTTTATTTGGAGCTGATTAAATATTATTGCTGCATGAGAAAAATTTTCGGATTAACGTTTGCTATCAAATCTGCCCTGTGCGGTTGAAGCATTGCATGACATGAACCTCTACAAAATCTTTAAAGGACTGGACCAAGTCATCAAGGACTGGCCCAAAATGAAGTCCAGCATAAAAAAAATTGAAAAGAAGAATCGCCTGATTGAGAAGCGGCTGAACAAGACCATTCAAGGCGGGGTGAGTTTTCGTGATAAATTGCCGACGTTGGGAATACCTGTCTCACTTCCTACGGTGCCGACCAAAAGCTCCGTCTGCAAGCAATCGGATTTTTTGCGCGAGCATCATAAAAAATGGTGTTCCACCATGAAGATTGAGCCTGCCTTCCACCGCAAACAGTGGGAATTTGTTTATGTCCTTGAATCGCTTTACCAGAGAGGAGTGATGACCTCTGGAAAGCGCGGCCTTGGGTTTGCGGTTGGCAGCGAGCCAGTTCCCGCCGTGCTGGCATCTTATGGCTGCGAGATTGTCGCGACCGATCTTCATCCAGATGCCGGCACGGAGAAAGGCTGGACACATGATAATCAGTTGTGCTTTGGTATTGATGACTTGAACAAAAATGGGATATGTGTCCCGGAATCATTTCGGCAGCTTTGCTCTTACCGTCCGGTGGACATGAATGCCATACCCGAAGATTTGAGGGATTTTGATTTCAACTGGTCTTCTTGCTCTTTTGAGCATCTCGGAAGCATCGAACGTGGTCTTGCGTTTTTGAAAAACCAGCTTCAAACACTGAAGCCCGGCGGCTGGGCGGTGCATACCACGGAATATAACATCAGCTCCAACGACGAGACAATGGAGGAAGAGAATTGCGTCATCTTCCGCCAACGCGACATTGAAAAAGTTGTGGCCGAACTGAAGTCGGAAGGGCATACTGTAGCGGAACTGGATTATTCCCTTGGATGGTTGCCATATGATTACAAAGTGGACATGCCACCTTACGCACCTTCGCCGCATTTGCGTCTGCAACTGGGCAAATTCGTCTGCACGTCCATAGGAATCATCATACAGAAGAAAGCCTGATCATTTATGAAGCAGTTTTGTGGACGGGTTTTGAGAGAGGTTGAAACTTGACCTTGCCCAATGTTCAGATTAGGTCGGAATTATTTATGTCATATACTGCACGGCCATCATCATTGCTCATGGAAAAAGGTGTGCATCTTATTGGCGATTTTTTTGGTCAATCATCACTGTGCCAGTCTGGACGCGATGTTCGTGACATCATTCAAAGCCTGGGTGTGCCGGTGGAAGTGCTGGATCTTCCGCTTTCCACAGAACGGGTGTCCAAATCTGGCAAACTTGATTTCAGCGAGGTGGAAATTAAACCGCCCCGTTCACCGATAACGATCATCAACTGGAATGCTGATGCACTTCCTTCAGTGGTGTCGCGGCTGCCGAAGGAATTTTTAAAAAACCGTTTCATCATTGGCATCTGGTATTGGGAGACAGAAATTTTCCCGGAATCACACGCACGTGGATTCGACTACGTGGATGAAGTATGGGTGCTGTCCAAGTTCATCAGGGACAGCCTGGCCAAATCTTCGCCCGTCCCCGTCCGAAACTTCCCGTGCTACGCCCGCTCACCGAAACTCCCGACGCGGATGGTCTTTCCGGAACCGTTACGGAATGACCGTTTTGTTTTTCTGTTTTGCTTTGACTATAACAGTGTGGTCCGGCGGAAGAATCCAGAAAGCCTGTGCAAGGCATTCATCAAGGCGTTTCCGGAAGACAAACCGGATGGCCCGCTCTGTGTGGTTAAGAGCGTGTCTGGGAAGTCGCATCATGCGTTGGAATATGTTGAGCTGCGGCGGAAATTCATGCACCGGCGCGATATCATTTTTATTGATGGCTGGCTGCCCGTGGAAGAGCGCGACTGCCTGATGGCCCGTGCGGGCTCTTATGTTTCGCTTCATCGTTCTGAAGGCCTAGGATTGACGTTGCTGGAAAGCATGGCGCTGGGCAAGCCCTGCATTGCCACGGCCTACTCGGGAAACATGGATTTTTCGACGGCAGATAACTCCTGGCTGATCCCCTTCAAGATGGTGCCGGTGGGCCCGTGGAGGTGGCCTTATCCCCAGGAACACCTCTGGGCCGATCCTGACCTTGATGCCGCTGCCGCAGCCATGCGGGAGGCATTTGGCAATCCAACATTGCTGGCGCAAAAAGGACGGTTGAGCCAGGAAAGTGTTCGTGCGCACCATTGTGCTGAAGCCGTGGGTGCCGAGCTGCTTCAGCTTTTGGAGAAAGTCATTTCTGCCTCGCCACGGCCCAAGCCATGGATGGAATCGTCCTCCGGCACGGTTGCTGATGGCCAGACGCTAACATCCAGCGAACGGCTCAATGCTCGGGAGTGGTTAACAAAATCCAAGGCCGCCGAAAAGCTGGTTCGTAAGCAAGTCAAAGATCTAAGCACTATTCGCCTGCCCAAGAAGGCCAAGAATTGCATGCAGAAAATGCTGGAATTGATCCGTATGCATGAGAAGACTCACGCCGAAATGTTGCGTGAGTTAAGCGCAGTAAAAAAACGCCTGCATGGATTTCATGGGCCCACCTTCGACAGCTTGGTGCGTGACCGGGACTTGAACAGGAAAATACACCTGGCATCACTTGAATCGACTGGGATGTCTGGCGAGGATGCTTGATGTCCGTGTCGTTGAAAATGCCACACTGAGTGTTTGCTGAGGGCTTTTCTGCGTGCCAGAGTCCC
>JAYVZW010000457.1:0-9893 GCA_043783015.1 Verrucomicrobiota bacterium | reverse complement strand
CGTGTTTGCCCGTCACGGTGACATGATAAGTATTGCGGAAGGCACAGACCCGGCCAAGACGTGATGCATGGTGGGCGGTCGGGAATTCCAAGCCATGGATATTGCTTCCTACCATGATGTGGTCGCCATCGGTATGTTCGTTGGCGACGATGTCGGTGCCATATCCGGTCACGGTCACATTGTTCAAAATGGTCAGGGCCGCGTTGTTGTTGGCCGGGGTCACCAAGCCCTTGGTGCCATGGGTCGGCTGCGAGGCCTGGACGCTGTAAACGCCGGTGTTCACGAACACGTTCTCGATCCTGCATTGAAGGGCGAAATGCAGATCAATGCCACCGATGCCCGTGTTGTTATAAGTTCGCACATCGAGGTTGCGGAGGACCACATATACCCCTGAGAATCCCCCGTAGAAAGAATTGGGTGAGGGGCTGGCAGAGATGACTGCGGCCCCTGTTTCGGCAAGGCATTTGACGATGGTGCCTTTGTCTTGCAGCGGGAAATTCCCGAGGGTGTCGAACACCGGTGTCGGTTCGCATTCGCCGACAACTTCCACAGTTATCCAGCTCGGGATAGGTTTGGATACCGCAGGAAACACGATCCGTCCGCGATAGACACCGGCGGGGATATACATCTGCCCTCCTCCAGCGGCGATAAGAGCATCCATACATTTGGAAAACGCTTCCGTGTTATCCGTCTTGTCGTCGCCCACCGCTCCGTAATCGCGGGCGTTGAACACGCCGCCACGCGCGGGAGCGGCAGTGGCAAGGAACCAGCCGCAGATGGTCATCAGGATGATTGCTTTCATTTGATTTATCCTTCGATTTATTTTCTCTGCCACTGGACGGATAAAGCATGACCGGATTCTCGACCTTCCCGGCGGGTCGGCGCGCAGCGGGATTACTACGGCCGATCTCAGTCGTCATTTTTTCGCTGAAGACAAGGAGTTCCTTGTCGATTTCGGGATGCGCTGCGGCAAGGTTGTTTCCTCACCGATCTCCTTATCTAATTTATAGAGTCCCGGCTCGGTGGTATTCGCGTCAGGCAACGCTGGCCGTCACATCGTCTCGTTCTGGCGTGCGAACGCGAGTTTCCATAGCCTTCTGCGCACGGCCTGTAGATGGTATCCAGAAAAGTAATAATGCACGCCGCCAAGTGCTGCCTTTTCCGCCACGCAGTAGAAATGGCGTCTCCTTGTTATACGTAATGAAGCGAAGGGCTTCATCTGTGCAGCGTTTGACGATGCTGCTCTGCTGTTCGTCGGGAAGGAGTTCTACCACCGTGTTTGGTTTCAGTGATTGCTGAGCTTTCGAATGCCAACGACGAAAGGGTGTCAACGTCTTCGACTTCCAGTTGCCCCCTGTAGAAGCCCGATCTGTCTTTAACGGTTACGGCTCCATCCCCGAGTGGCCTTTTGAAGATGTGCGCCGGGTAATGGTGTGTTAATATAATTTCAGTGCCTCGTGTCATCGCAGTTAGGATGCCATTTGTGCCGGGCATCACCGGCAAAGTGCCGTCGCTCAAACCGTGGGGATGCCATCGTTGAATCGTGGCCAGATATCGGCGACAATTTTCTGCGGAGCATCGGCTGCGAAGTATTATCAGGCCTGATCCGATGAGAAAAAGCAAGACGGCGGCGAGGGTTCCAAGCATGGCAATGACTGGGATTAGAGTTAGAATTGGTCAGGAAAACAATGCTGGGCGGAAAACCACTAATCCTTCTTCTTGTCCTTGTCTTTATCATCGTCCTTCCTCTTGTCGTTTTTCTTTCGCTTGTCTGAAGAAGGTTCATCATGGGGTTTTGCAGCTTCTTGCTTGGGAGCATCGCGCTTGGGCGTGTCCACATGCTTTGGGACATCCTTATGCTTGGGCTCATCGTGCTTCGTAGTGTCTTGATGTTTTGGAACGTCCTCGCGTTTTGGGGTGTCCTGACGTTTGGAAGGCGCATCTTGTTTGGTCGTGTCCCTCTTTCGGGGCTCATCATGTTTGGGTGCCTCCCTGGGCTGGGGTTCCTCGACTCTGGTTGATTTATGCTTCGGCGGGTCATCAACACGTGGCTTTTTCTCTGCATTGCCTCTGGAATTAGAATGGTCGCCTTGTTGAATTTCGCTTTTGTTTTTATGATCAACTTGATCCCGGCCATCGCGGCCGTTTCCAATCTCATTGGTGACTCCATGCGGATGGGTTTTGGGGTTTGGGACCGTGCCTACGTGATCATCTCGGGAATTGGGATCATGGGTTGTCCGCGAATCAAACTGGCGTTCAGGATTCCGACCATCTGCCGATTCCGCGCGTTTGACGGTTTCGCGATGATGAGGCGCTCCGGCAATTGGCATCGGACGAGCGATGCCCTTGTGATGATCACGGTATTCATCTACTCCCAAATCACGGGATCCAGTGTGGCTCAGGGAACTGGTGCTGCTTTTTGGGCGCTCAGACATGTGACGTGATTGAGTGCGGCGGCGGTCTATATCGGGATGCCACTCCCGACTATTTGTCAGATTGTTGTTGATGTATGAATAGTCCTCGCGGTCGCGGCGGTCTCTATCTCGGCTGTAGTCCCACCCTTTATTCCAGTCACCCCGGTAAAGACGGTGGCGATGCCAGTCCAAGTCATAGTTTAACCATGAGCCAGTTCCGTAACCGGTGCTGAACATTAGCAAAGGGCTAGCCTGTGGCCGGTCATAGTAGATCACCTCGGGGTCGTAGCGTGGCTCATAAATGTAATCTGCTTCTGCGGGAATGATGCGAATGTAGGTATCATCTTGAACGATTTTTTGTTGGGGTGTGTCATTGAGATTACCCAGCACACGCGCCTTGGCTCGAAGTTGTTGGATGGATTCCAAAACCTCTACCGGCTGTTGAACAAACGCATCTCCAACTTGGGCGGTCCATTCGAGATTCTCATCCAGCCATTTCAAAGTGTCGGGATAGCGGATGAGCGCCTTCACACTGGAGTCCCAGGATTTGTCTTCAACTCTCGCAAGATTTTCGCCAGCGACGATAAAGCGCGCACCGAGCACAATGTCGGAAGGATAGGTGGAGGCGGGCAGTATCAGCGCGATTAGTGCATCGGGATAGAGGGCGATGGGTCCCAATAGTTCGGCCAGTTCCGCAGCGGTGCGCTTGGGAGAAGGGGGACTGTCCGCGGAATCCTGAGCAGGAAGCGAAGTCGCGAGACATAAACCCACAAGGGTCAGGAGTAGTATTTTCATCAGTCATAAGTTATCGCGCCTGCTTTGTAGGGCAATAAGGTGTTCACCCCATGACGATCCCTATAGGGATAAAGCACCAGCCACGACAAAAGGCCTACTTGACACTTATGAGCCTCGCCGCATTAAACCAACGTTGTGGCAAGTTGCCTTACTTGTAGGGCATCGTTCCGTTGGCATCCACCTTGTAATGCCATTTCTCAAGATAATTCTCGCCCGGCAGGAACTCATCACCCCGTTCTTTGAGTTTCTTTGCGAGCAAGGCATCCATTTTGGACTGCAAATCCGCGCTCTCGGGTTTGTTCACCAGATTGTTCATTTGGAATGAATCGGTCTCATTGTCATAAAGCAGCCAGGGACCTTTGAGATCCCGCACAAAGGTGTAGCGCGCGGTGCGCACGCCGCGATATTCCTTTCCGCCCATTTTCCGCGTCCATTCTCCGAAAGGGGTGGCGCACTGGATCACGGTCGCGCCGTCGCCGGGGTCCGCACCACCGCGCACATAGCTGCTGTAGTCCAGACCTTCGACGCTCGACGGAATCGCGAGGCCATTGAGGGCGAGCAGTGTAGGCATGATGTCTTCGACGTTCATTGGCGCAGTCAGCTTTCCTGATTTGATTCCACCTTTCGGCCAGCGGATCATCATCGGCACGCGAATGGATTCGTCCCACGGCCTCTGTTTCTTTTGCATGCCTTGGGAACCCAACATGTCTCCGTGATCGGCGGTAAACATCAGGATGGTGTTGTCCGCTAAGCCGGTTTCCTGGAGGGTTTGCATCAACTGCCCCATGCAGTCATCCAGTGCCGAGCAATGGGCGTAATATCCCGCGAGGTCTTTGCGCGCAGCCTCCGCCTTGTCCGCCGGAACGTTTTCGCGCAGCTTTAGATTTTTTGGATTGTAGAGCTCGCGATACTTCGCAGGCGCGGATTCATAAGGATTGTGCGGTGGCCCCCAGGCCAGAAACATCAGGAAAGGCTTTTCACCCTTCTGTTGCGCCCGCAGGTAATCGCAGACATCATTTGTCTGGGCTTGGGCGTCATAATCTTTCCATACCTGTTTCTCCGGAGAATCGGCGTAATAAGGTGAGGCATTGTAAGTGTGCGTGCATTCGAGCACTTTCCAATAATCAAATCCCTGCCTCCGATCACGTGGAATCCAGATGCTACGCCCGCGCCCATCGATGTGCCACTTCCCGACGAAGCCGGTGTCATAGCCCGCCTTGCCGAAAACTTTACCAAGGGTGACCGCTTCAGGATTCAAAGGGACATCGTTGATGAAGACGCCGTGAGTCAACGGCCTTTGTCCGGTAAGCATCGTGGCGCGCATCGGCGAGCACACAGGCAAACCAGACACGGCATTCGTGAAGCACGCGCTCTGGGTGGACAGCCTGTCCATGTTCGGCGTCTTGACGTTGAGATCGCCCGCAAAACCGAAAGCCTGCGCGCGCCATTGATCGGCGATGACGACGAGGACATTGGGTTTGTCCTCCGCCATCAGACCGGCGACAAATATGAATGACAATACAAAGATAAGCGCTCGTTTCATGTGATGATAAAAAACGACACCCCACGTCTCTCCTTACAATTTCACGCCACAGCAAACGAAGGTGCTGCTCACTTGTTCGGTTCCGCGCCGCTCGCGACTCCCACGCCCGCGTCCTCGGGTGGAAGAAAAGATTTGAAGCGATTCTTGTCGATAGCCTTCATGTAAGCTTCCATGGGTGTGATGTAACCGTCGCGGAGCTTCTGCCAGATGGCATCATCCATGAACTGCATGCCCAAAGCCTTGCCACCAATGATCACGTCATAGAGTTTCTGCGTGGCACCTTCACGGATGATCGCGCCGACAGCGGGTGTGGTAACCATGATTTCATTAACGGCAGCACGGCCCTTGCCATCAGCCTTTTTCACCAAGAGCTGGGCCACCACGCCACGCAGCGACGCGGCGAGCATGGTGCGGACTTGGGACTGCTGATCGGCGGGAAAAACGTCAACGATACGGTCAACCGTCTTGCGTGCATTGTTCGTGTGCAAGGTTCCGAAGACGAGCAAGCCAGTTTCTGCGGCAGTCAGCGCGAGCGAGATGGTTTCGTGGTCGCGCATTTCACCGACCAGCACGATGTCCGCATCTTCGCGCAAAGCAGCCCGCAGACCGTCCGAAAAGCTTGGTGTCTGAATGGGCACTTCGCGCTGGGTAAAAATGCTTTTCTTGTTGCGATGCACGAACTCAATCGGCTCCTCGATGGTGATGATGTGCCGGTTGAAGTTGGTGTTAATATAATCAAGCAGGGCCGCCAGCGTCGTGGACTTGCCGGAACCAGTCGGCCCCGTGACTAGAACCAGTCCGCTGCGCAGATGGCCGAACTCCTTGATCACCGCTGGAACACCAAGTTGTTCCAGCGTGGCAATCTTTGTGGGAATGATACGGAAGACGGCGGCGTAGCCATTGAGCTGGCGCAGAAAGTTGCAACGGAAACGTGAGTCCTCGTCCATTTCATAGGCGAAGTCCAGGTCGCCCAATTCCTGATACCTGTTCCATCCGCGTTCATCGCAAATTTCCTGCATGATTGTCTCCATGAACTCCTTGGTCAGGACTTCATCAGAGATTGGCTTGATGCTTCCATGAACTCTAATCTTTGGTGGCTGCCCCTGCGTGATGTGCAAGTCGGAACCGCCCATTTCGATGAGCTTGTGAAAGAATTGGTCAATGATGGGCATAGAATTGGATCAGGATTCGAGAAATTTTTTCATCGTCTGCTTGTCCTCGGCACGGCCAAGACATTCGTCGCGGCTGATGAGTCCCTTGGAGTAGAGGTCTTGCAGAGAATCATCCATGGCGATCATGCCCACGGCCTTGCCGGTTTGCATGATGCCCGGCAGCATGAAAGTTTTACCTTCGCGAATCGTCGAGGCCACGGCGGGCGTGTTTACCAGCAGTTCCATGGCCATGATGCGCCCGTTGCCATCAGCGCGCGGGACGAGCTGTTGGGAAATGATACCGCGCAGTGATTCGCTAACCATGATGCGGATCTGATCGCGCTGGTCGCTGGGGAAAACGTCCAACACGCGGTCCAGGGTGCGCGGGGCGTTGCCCGTGTGCAGCGTTCCTAAAACCAAGTGCCCCGTTTCTGCGGCGGTGATGGCGAGCGAGATGGTTTCCAAGTCGCGCATTTCACCGACCATGATCACGTCCGGGTCTTCACGCAAAGCACCGCGCAACGCGGCTGCGAAACTCTTGGTGTGCGTGCCAACTTCGCGCTGGTTGATGTGACAGCCTTTCGGCGTGAAGACATACTCGATGGGGTCTTCCAAAGTGATAATGTGATCATCGCGATCAATATTTACCTCATCTACCAAAGCAGCGAGCGTAGTGGACTTTCCGGAACCAGTAGCGCCGGTGACGAGGACGAGACCGTTCTGGAAGCGCGTCAGCGTGCGGCATGTTTCCGGCAGCTTGAGCTCCTTGAGCGAACGGATGTTCGTGTTGATGATACGAAAGACCATGTCAATGCCCAGTCGCTGCCGCACAACCGAGCAACGGAAGCGCCCGAAACTCGGCGAATAGGCGAAATCTACGTCCCCGCGTTTTTCCAGAAGCTCAATTTGTTGTTGGCCGAGAAATTGGTAAGCGAGTCGCTTGGTATCATGCGCGGTGAGTGGAGCCGCATTGTCCCATATGGGCTGAAGGGTGCCGAAGCGACGCCAATTCGGCGGCGCACCCGTCGCGAGGTGCAGGTCGGAGCACTCGTATTGCTGGCCGAGTTTCAGATAGTCGTCGATGGAGTCCAGCACTTGAACGACGGCTGCTGGGTCTTGCTGGGCGGTGCTCATTCAGGTGGTTCAGGATTGTGGACTTGTTGGAATTTTGAGAGATAATTCATGAGATAATCTTTGGTAAAATCTGTGAGCGGTTTTCGCACCACTGCCATCAATCCCGTGGTGAGCAACCCTGTCAACCAATGCTGTCTTGGTCGTTGCGGGCGTTCCTCACCACCCCCTGAGAAAATGCGCACCGTAACGAAACCGACCGCTGCCGCTGCCGCGATGATCAACGCAATTTTGTGCTTCGCCACGCTCTGGCGCATCAACTCGCGCGGACTCCATTGCTCACGCATCACGGCCAGATCACCGCCCATCGAGGCGCGCGACTGTTCCAGCGCCTGGATCGCGCTTCGCTTCAGGATTTCTCGTTGTGATGCGCCAGCCATTTCCGATCCTTCCCGAATTCATTCATCGTTTGTTCAAACCAACGTGTCCGCGACAGACGGCTCATCAGCAGCATGAATAGCAGCACGCCCAGAAGCACATGCGCGCTGCCCAGGATCACCGACGCCTTCATCCACGACCAGCCAGTCTTCGCCGCCAGCACCGTCACCGCCCCCGCCATCAGCAGCAGCCAGCCCGTGAACCCCAGCACCACCGACACCGTTCCCAGTGCGAGCGCGCGCAGCACTTGTTGGAATGCTTCTTGGGCCTCGATCGTCACCAGCACCCCGCGCGCTTCCAGATAGCGCAGAACCGACGTCGGCAGCTTGCGGCCCGCGCCCTGCACTACAGCTTCGGTTTCCGGTGGAAGGGCATCCATGTATTGAAAGGCTGAAGGCTGAAGGATGATGGACGAAAGGCGACTCCCCGCAGCTTTATTTGCGAAGGATGATCCCCACAACCAGCCCTAGGCCGAACGCGGCCAACAGCGCCTGCACGGGTTTCTCCCGCGCGAATTTCTCCGCTTCCGCCGCAAAATCTTTTGCCTGCGATTTCGCTCCGGTCAGGGCCTTGTCCGCGTATTGCTTGAACTCTGCGGCCTTTTCCTCCGCCGTGTCGCGAATCTGCGCCGCGCGCTCCTCCGCCGAATGACGCAGATCGTGCATTTTTGCTGCCGCTGCCGTGCGGAGGTCTTCCGCCGCCTTGATCGCGCTGGCCTTGGCCGATGCAAAGGGATCCGACGCGGGCGGTAGGTTCATGGGATTTGGGATTTCAGGAAATTCATTCATGACACAATGGGGTTGGGGTTGAATAACGAAAAATTACTACCCATCATTTAGCGCGGCCTTCAGCCGATGGCGAGAAAAAAACGCACCGCTCGCCACAGGTAAACGCTTATTGAAGTTTGAATGTCCCTATCCATCGCGGCGCAAAATTTACGCAAACCGATCCGGCGAGAGCAGGGCGAGGTCGATGTCTGGCTTTTCATCAGAGAGCAATTGCGTCATGAGCCTGCCGGTGACGGGTGCGAGACTGAGGCCCATCATGGCGTGACCGGTGGCGAGAGTAAGATTCGCCAACTTCTTGGTGCGACCGAGATATGGCAAGCCATCGGGCGAACAGGGTCGCAGGCCGTGCCAGGGCGCGATATCCGCGAAATCAGCGGTCTGAAATTCGGGATAGTATTGCGGGACTGACTTGATGATGCCCTGCACACGGCGCTGATTGATCGTGTGATTCAGGCCACCGATCTCCATGGTGCCGCCGAATCGTAGCGTGCCGTTCATGGGGGTCACGGCCACGCGGGCCTCGGTGAAGATGGCGCAGAGTGCGGGAAGCTGCCGGGGCTGCTCTAGCGTGAGCGAGTATCCCTTCCCTGCCTGCATGGGAATGGAGAGGCCGAGGCCGAGCGCGACGCTGGATGACCAGACGCCGCCACAGAGGACGAATTCATCCGCGATGATTTCGCCTGCGGTAGTGCTGATGGCTTTGATGCGACGCTGCTCGACGCGCCGGCCGCTGACTTCTGTCCCCCAAAGAAATTTCACGCCGGCCTGTTTGCAGGATTTTTGCAGAGCGTCCATAAAGCGGCCCGGATGCAGATGGCAGTCTTTCGGAAAAAATACCGAGCCGGTCACGTCCATGCGCACGGCGGGATCTTGCGCGGCTGTCTGCCGGGCATCGAGCACTTCGGCGGGAATGCCCAGCTCGCGTGCCATGCCTGCGGTCTTGGCCTCGACATCAAGGGCGTGCTGCGTTTTGCAAAGCATGAGGAGACCGTGTTTCACGAGTCCGAATTCGTCGCCGAACGTTACGGACAATTCCTCGAACAATCCCCGGCTGGCGAGACTGAGGTCGCGCAACAACGGAGCGGCGCGGGCGACATGATCGCGCGTGGCAGAACGCATGAATTTCCAGCCCCACGCGATGAGTTCGCGATCAAACCGGGGCTTGATATAAAAGGGCGACTCGGGATCCCACATCCATTTGAATCCCAGCTGGACCATGCCCGGCGCGGCCAACGGAATGAAATGACTGGGCACGATCATACCCGCGTTTCCAAACGAACAGCCATCGCGCCCCGCAGGCTCGCGCTCGATCACTGTGACCTTGTGGCCGGCTTGCGCGGCGTAATAAGCCGTGCTCAGGCCGATGACTCCCCCGCCAATGATGACGACTTCCTTGCTCATGCCTCAGATGATGCCGTGATAAAACGGATCGAGTTCATCGAACAACAAATTGCTGTCGGCCATGATGAAAGCCTCTCCGGTGACGGTGGGCAGCACGTGGCCGGGATTGTTTTTGTCCCATTTATAACTGCCCGTGAAGCGGGTGCCGATGATGCTTTCCTGAATCCATTCCGCGCCCTCGGCTAGCTTTCCGTCGGCGGCGAGACAGGCGATCTTCGCGCTGGTGCCCGTGCCACAAGGCGAGCGGTCATAAGACTTGCCGGGGCAGAGAACAAAGTTGCGCGAGTGCGCG
>JAYVZW010000456.1:0-3293 GCA_043783015.1 Verrucomicrobiota bacterium | reverse complement strand
TGTGCTTCTACACATTTGGCTGATTTCTCACCACAAATTTTGCCTCCATGTCTGAGTTTTTCCGAGAAGCCAATTTGGCATCAAATTGATTTCGCAGCATCATGTCCGCCTTCAAATCCGACCCCCTGAGTCAAATTCGCGATCTTCTTCGCGGATACCAGCCCGGCTTTGCGTTCGTAAAAGAACTCATTCAGAACGCGGAAGACGCGAAGGCTTCATGCATCCAACTACACTGGCATCGAGGCTTTACACAAGCAGAAACAGAAAACCCGCTACTCCAGGGGCCAGCCTTGATAGTGATCAATGATGGGCCGTTTGAGAAAACGCATAAAGCGGGGATTGAAACGCTGGGACTAGGAAGCAAGACAGCGGATTCCGGCAAGATTGGACGATTTGGCTTTGGGTTAAAGGCAGCGTTTCACGTCTGCGAGGCTTTTATCTTCCTAGAAAGCAGGCAATTGCCAGAGCTGCGAGGACTGCTCACTCCATGGCATCCCACTCATCACTTGAATTGGGATATTGCGAACGATGCCCATGAGTGGCCTCTCTTGCACGGCGAGATAGCAAAACTGGCGGCAAACGATTGTGCAAGCTGGTTTGCCATCTGGTTTCCACTGCGACGAAACGCCGTCTTGGGAGAGACTGCGGCAATTTGCCAAGGTGATCAGGCATTTCATGGGGACTTCGAAATGGGCGGAACGTGCCCGCCATCACTCCGCTGCATCTTTCAGCACGGTGCGCCTTCCATTGGCGAGACACTGATTTTCCTCAATCATGTGAGAGCCGTCACCTTTGATGAACCCGATCAACCGCGACTCGTCGTCACGAACAATGCAGAAACTAGGATACTTTCCTCCGGCGAGCGGTATTGGTGCCAACGGGTTATTGGCAGTGGCGATACAGTGGCAGTGTGGCAAAGCAAGAAAGCCTGGCCGAAGGTCACGAAGCGCACAGAAAATGGGGGCGAAAGTCAAGAGCCTGACAAGGCTGCATGGGATACCGGCGTCGCTGTTTCGGTGCGTCAGACGGACGGCAGTATGGGGCGTCTCAGGTTGTTCTGGTCAGTATTCCTACCCGTTGGTAATCAGGCGGCGGTTGACCTGCCTCTGTGCTCGCTCAATCGAGACGTTCACATCTTTCTTCACGGCTACTTCTTTCTGAACTCGGAGCGAACAAGGGTCTTGGGAATCGAAGACTGCTTCAAGATCGCTAGCGAAGAAACACAGATAGAAATTTGCATTGCATGGAACAAGGCACTCGCCACATCCTCTGACGGACTTTTACCTCTGGTCATCCCGACACTGGCCAATTGCTTCGAAGCCGAAGGTTTCACTACGCAAGTAATCGCAGAGATCGTTGCCAGACTTCAAACATGCGACTGGTTCGAGCTTTACCAGGAACACATCTGCCAGAAGCAGTTTTTCGGGCGCATTTACGGCCCGAATGGGTGGTCATGGCAGAAGTTCGATGCAGATCTGATCTCTCTGGTTTTCCCACTATTGGAATACCAGGAAAATGAAGTTGAAGGCCATGTGGCAACTTTGTTAGGGGCTGCCACTTTGAAGCGCGTCGTGCTTGTTCAGAAGAGCGCGATGCTCACGGCCCATGCTCTCAATGCGACCTGGAACGCAGACGACCTCAAATGGTTCTGCGATGCCATTCAGAGGAATGCACTGGCTGCAAACCCCGGCGCTCGAAGGTATTTGACCAAGCTCCTATCGCAGTTCGATCAGCTTGCGAAGACAAATTCCAAGCTGTGGGATGATCTGCCGATTTACGAGGTAACACCGATTTGTGCGAAGCTGTCAGTGGTTTCGGCGTCAGATCTTCGTGGTTACGCCGAACAGGAACATTTGTTCACAGGAGGCGATACCGAACTGAAGAAGTGCTTCAAGGATGCGTGCCCCAAAGTCCAGGCATGGTTTATGGTCGGCGCATTTCCACCAGGAATCTCAGCTCGCCATTTCGATGCGAACGCCGCAGCAAAGCTGGTTCTCGAACAAAATGAACTCGGAGGGATACAGCAACGGATCGCGCTGATCACAAAGTTGCTTGCTGTCGCAGGGGATGAGTCGGTTAAATCGGCTATTCGCTTCTTGATCCACGGCAGCGCCAACCATCGCAGCGCTGTCGGGACGATCTACCTTCGCCTGGCTGGAAACGATTCCACAGCAAAGTGGAACAACGTCATTCAGACGTTGCTCAACCATCGGCAGCAATCTTGGCAGTTGGTGGACACCTCGTTTGCGCCTGGAATCAACGATGACCAGAAATGCACATTGGACCTCCGAATGTGCGGTGCTGAATCCTTCCGCAAACTCTGCGGTGGGGTCAATGCTGATGTCGCTCCCCTGCCGCTTGCCCCCTTCCACGACTTCCTGCTCACGCACCTGAACGAAGGCACGCACTCCGACCCGGACGCCGACAACAAGTTGCTTCGGAGATTAGTGATTCACCAATACGGCGAGAATCAATTCACCACTCTTGATGACGATGTCTGGCTTGCACCAGAGGCGACGGAATCTCTGCCAGACGAATTGGCGGAGGCATGGCGTGAGCTTTGCCAGAACGCGAAGATCGTAAAGCGCAGCACTGCCCCGAATGTTGTGACGAGGCAGCAGGAGTTGTTCAAACCGAATATCCTCACACACAACGGCATCATCATGCTGGCCTGCAAGCAGACGGGACCATCACGCTTCGCCAAGTTAATTCTGCATTATCTAGGGCCTATCGGGAACCCCGAGAAAGAGACCTCCACAGCCCTCCGCACGGCTTCCTGGCTGCCGTTGAAAGGAGGCGGAACCTCTACGCTGGGCAATCTGCTTTGGCTGGAAGGTGCCGAGAAACCCTTGGAAGACATCGCGCGGCACCGAAGCGCCGAGTCTCTCGTGATCACGCGGGGCGCGATTAATGTCGATTTTGGCGTGCATATGGGAGCTTGGAACACGTTGAAGTCACATCTCATTCCGAAAGGGGATGACGCTCTTGCATCGCTCGCCAAAGCCTTTGGTGGAAACAACGCACTACACTTCGGGCTTTTGCGCCTCACAACTCCTGAGGCACTCGCAACATGGCTGAAGGCCGTCGAAGGATGTGAAACTGACATCTCTCCTGCTGTGCCCCTTGTTCGTGCCCTTTGGCCTATAACTCAGGGTAAAGAGGATGAGGACAAAGAAGGGGCCATGAAGCGGGCTTGGACTGTCAAAGTGGCCGGCGTGTTTGCCAAGGAGTGGTCAAACAACTTGGCAAAACGCTATGATACTGTTCTGAAAGCACTTCGAGTCCGGCACACA
>JAYVZW010000455.1:0-3308 GCA_043783015.1 Verrucomicrobiota bacterium | reverse complement strand
AATGGATTTATCCATCCGACCCAAAAGCCACTTGAGCTAATGCGCTACCTCGTCCTCACCTACACCAACCGGAGTGACATCGTGGTTGATCCATTCGCCGGAAGCGGGACAACCTGTGTGGCCGCGATGCAGGAAGACAGGAGATACATTGGGTTTGATCGCGAGCAAAAATATGTCGATCTTTCAAAGAGAAGACTGGACGCGGCGCGTGATTTATTCACCACTTGACGTTCGCAACAACTTGCATCATCATCCATCCACCATGAGCAAAAACACATTCAGTGAAGAAGACCACCTGACCGGAGCACAGTGCGACCGATTGGCGAAAGCGGAGACGGCAGACCACCTTTCGCGTCAGGAGCGCGCCACGCTTGGCGGCAGCAAAACAGGGTCGCCTGCGCCGCGCCGCCAGAACTCGGATCGCGACCGCAGCAAGGAGGAATAGTATGAGCAAAAAGGAATCATCCCTGCTTTTCACCACCGGCACCAAAACTTTGCGCGAGGCGCTTGGAAAACTGCAATCAATCGGCGGTCGCGACTCAACGCCGTCCGCAATGATGGTTGAGATCGTCTCCGACATTGAGGGCACAACCCTTCGCAGGATTACATCCGACGCGAGACTCAAGCTGTCCATCGAGTCCATCGTTGAGTCGCCGGGGTCTGTCCGAGTCAACTGCGAGTCCCTTCATTCCGTCCTATCCCGAGCAGTCGGAGAGAACGTTGAAATCGCCGCCAAGGACAATAAGCTCATCATCCGATGCGGCAACGCGACCACAAGGCTTGGCGTGTTCGCCGAGGCGATGCCTGACCAGATTCCGAAGGGCGATCCCGCGCTTGTGTTCTCCGCGCCCGTGGAATCACTCAAGGACTGGCTGGAAACCTGCCTGCCCGCCGCCAAGCGCGCACTCTCCGACAAGTCCAAGATTACAATGCACGGAGTCATCTTCCGCTCGATTGGCGGAGAGCTTCACTTGTGTTCCACCGACCGGGCCGCGATGGTCGCCTGTGCCACTGGAATCAAGGCTGAACTGGACTCCACGATTCCCACCACGGCATCTCAACTCATCCTGTCCCTGATCGCCGAAGGTTGCTCCATCTCATTCCACGCCGACTTCTCGACCTTTGCCGCGCCGGGAGTGGAATTTTCCACGGCACTCATCAGCGGACACGCCCCGAGGTTCGACAAAATCCTGAGCATGGAACCCGACAACAACATCACATTCGACCGCGAGGAAATGATCGGCGCGCTCACCGCGTCCGAGGGAACCTCGAACGAGAGCAAGAAAATCATCATCCGGGCGGAAGTGGGGGAACTGTTCATCACTTCCGACTCGTTCAAGGATTCTGACACTACCATTGTCATTCCATGCACGCCTAAACACCCAGCGCATTTCGGCGTCAACTGCGAGTGCCTGAAATCCTGCCTTGAGCACATGACCGGAAAATCCGCCACACTGGAGATCGGCGATGACACGGCGCTTTTCCTGCGCGAGCCGGGAAAGGTTCAGGCCGTTGGACAGATGAGGATTCAGGGAGTCTCGTAACTTTCAACCAACAAAAAAACAAAACCATGAGCACACGCACGGCCATCCACAGGCAGACAATGCAGGAACTTCGCGAACTCCGCAACCAGACCCCGCGCGGCACAAAACTCCGCGAGGAGATCAGCGACGAAATCGAGGCACGCCAGCGCGAGCATCCGAGCACAGCGGCATTCCTGTGCGGAGCCACTGACACGCGGCTTCAAATTTCAAACCTCGAAAAACGCAACCTCCTATTCACCGGCCACGTCCGAAATGTCTGAATGCTCAAAGGAGGAGTTGGCATTCATAATCCAACCCCTTGTTCCACACCTGCCGACCAAGGACAGGATTCTGAGAATGACGCCACAACAAGCGCATGAAGCGTTTGAACTTGCAGCAGTGGCGACAGGGTGCCGGAACTTGCAAAAATTCCTCATGTATCGAAACAGGGATTGGCTCCTGACTCGAATCGACGCGGCCATTGCTGGTGGAAAATCAGCGCACAAAGACAGGAGTTCCGGTCAGCAAAATCTTTTTTAATGAAGGCGCTGGAGTTCCGCAGACTGGTGGAGGAGAAGGGCAAGATCGAGGCTGTTCGCCGGTTTGCGGACTGCGATAGCGAGCAGCAGGCGGACGCCTTCATTGCGGCATACATCGGAAAACTTCTTGCCTGCGGGAACTACCTTGCCGCAGGGCTTCTAATTTGGGGAGATCGGCAATTCAATCCCGGCCCCTTATGTGTGCGCGCGATATTTTCCGCGCTCGACTCGAATGCCAAAAACTTGCTTCAGGGTGCCGGTTCCTTGGGTAAGACATACAGTGCTATTTGCTGGCACGTTCTTGACTACTGGAGCGATCCAGAATGGACGCTCATCAAGTTAATTTCCACGACAGCCGGACACTTAAAGGCCAACACAATGTCCACGGTCGGAAAACTGTTCGACCCCGAGAACACGATCATCAAAATGCCGGGGGACGTGCAGGCCGGATACGCCGGACTTGATCCATCCGACAAGCACGCCGGATTTTCAGTCGTTGCAATCCCGGAGGGCGAGGAGGGTAAGTCGGCGAGGCTTCAGGGGTTTCATCCAGTTCCAAGGAAGACGCCACACGCAAGATACGGGGACTCATCAAGGGTTAGGGCGTTCATTGACGAGACGGCTGGTGACCCGCACGCCTTATGGCTTGGACTCAAGAACATGCTGACCGCCCGAAGCGGAATCGACCGGATCAAGGTGACGTGCGCCTATAACCCGGTTGACTTGTCCAGCCAGATCGCAATGAACGCAATGCCGGTCGGGGGATGGGGCGAGTTTGACGTGGAGACAGGCGTGAAGGGCAAGGACACATGGATTAGCAAGGAGGAGTGGACTGTCACAAGACTGGACGCAGCCAAGACCGAGAATGTCAGGATGAAAAAGGAAGTCTATCCCGGCTTCCAGACTTACGAGGGCTACATGGATTTGAAGAAATCCAATGACGGAAACACGCCTGAGTTTTTCACAATGGGACGCGGATCATTCCCTCCAGAATCGAGCATCAACATCATTGTTCCGTCCGGCTACATCCAGCAGTGCAAGGGAGAGTTCACCTTTTCAGGATCGCCAATCAAGGTGGCCGGAGCGGACACGGCGGTTGATGGTCGCGATCTGGCCGTAATGACGATGGGAAGGTTTGGGAAGGCCGTCTCCTTTAAGCACCAGTCTGGAAAAATCACACGCTTTCAGGTTCCTCGAATGGCGCTGCAAGTTGACCAGCAGTTCGAGGTGGCAAAGGGGGACACGA
>JAYVZW010000454.1:0-9986 GCA_043783015.1 Verrucomicrobiota bacterium | reverse complement strand
TTGGGCCATGCCCACCATATTCAGCGACTCATGGTCACAGGACTTTACGCGCTCATGTTCGGAGTGCGTCCCCGCGAAGTTCACGAATGGTATCTCGCCGTCTATGTCGATGCGGTGGAATGGGTGGAGTTGCCCAACACGCTCGGTATGTCCCAGCACGCCGACGGCGGCCTCATGGCCAGCAAGCCCTATATCGCCACCGGCAAATACATTCAGCGCATGAGCAATTACTGCACGGGTTGCCCCTATGATCCCGCAGAAAGCACCGGTCCCAAGGCGTGTCCCTTCACCACGCTTTACTGGGATTTTCTGCTGCAACACGAACCCGCCATGCGGAAGAATCAACGAATGGCCATGCAAGTGCGGAACCTCGCACGTCTCGCTGAACCCAAACGCGAGGCCATCAGGGCCCAAGCGGCGGAGTTACGGAAAGCTCATGCATAGACCTTAGCGTAACTCGAATCGATCTCGTCGAGGAACAGATTCTGATCAGTGGACCACCATTTGTTCGAGAAGATTTCCACCTCGCGATGGCCTGTGAAGCCGGTGGCGTCCACCCAGTCGCTGATTTCGCGGATGTTAATGCAGCCTTCGCCCATGAGGCCGCGATCATTGAGGAGGTCGGTGGTTGGCGTTTTCCAATCACAGATGTGAAAGGCATGAATGCGACCGGTGCGGCCTGCGAGATTGATTTGCTCCCTCAACTCGGGGTCCCACCAGACGTGATACACATCCACCGCGATGCCGAGCGTCTTCGGTGAGCCGAGGGTGTCGCAAATCTCGTGCGCCTGACGCATCGTGTTCACCGCGCTGCGGTCGTCGGCATACATCGGGTGCAAGGGCTCGATGGCTAGTTTAATTCCTGCTTGTTCGGCGGTGGGTATAACGGCGGCGATGCCATCCGCGATTTGTTTGCGCGATTCGACAAGACTTTGGCCGGGAACCGCACCACAGACCAAGACGATGTGCGGAGCGCCGATGGCGTGTGCTTGCTCGATGGCGAGAAGATTGTCATCAATCGCCACCTGACGACCTGTCACCATGGCCGATGGAAAGAACCCGCTGCGGCACAGACTGACGACTTCCATGCCAGAGTCTGCGGTCTGACGCTTCAAAGTGGTGAGGTCTCGACCGTCCAGGTCTTGCCGCCAGATGGTGATGCCGCTCACCCCACGCTTGGGGAACTCGACGAGACATTGATCGAGACTCAGGGGTTTTGTGGTGATGGTATGGACGCAAAGTCGGCTCATGAGTGACTATAAGTGGCTCGTTCTTTCTGCTGGTAAATCAATTCTTTCCGATCATTGTGAACGGTAAAAACGATGGAACTCTACCAACTCGAATACTTCCTCGAAGCCGCCCGCCAGCGCAATTTCACGCGTGCAGCGGCACAGCTTCACCTTGCACAGGCCGCACTGAGCGAGCAGATTCGCAAGCTCGAAAGCGAACTCGGCACGCCGCTCTTCAATCGAGGCCGTCGCGAGACGGTGCTCACTGCCGCTGGCGAAACGCTGCGCCAGCATGCAGAAGCTTTGCTTGAGCGTGCCGATGCGGCCAAGCGAGCCGTGCATGATTTAATCGGCCTGCGCGGCGGGCGGCTCGCCATCGGGGCCATTCCCTCGGTCAGTGCTTGCGTGCTGCCTCCGGTCATCGCAACATTTCGCAGGAAACATCCGCTCGTGGAGCTTGCACTATATGAAGGCACTTCGGAAGCCGTGGCGCAGTGGGTGGAGAGCGGTCGTGTTGAGTTTGGTATCGTCCAACTGCCCGGTGCCGGCGGTAACTTTGATGAACATCTCATCTTCACTGAGCCTTTCATGGTTGTTCTGCCCAAGGCACATCCTTCGTCAAGGCAGCGGTCCATCAACCTCGCCAAGCTCGCGCACGAGCCCTTCGTTTTCTACAAGGGGCGCGCTCGCGACACTGCACTGGCGGCCTGCCGCGCAGCGGGATTCGAGCCGCGCATCGCCTGCGAAAGTAGTGAGTTGGAAACCGTCCGCTCCCTCGTCGCCGCGGGTCTCGGTGTTGCCATCCTTCCTCAACTTGCGACGAGGCAAAACACCCTGGGCTGCGTCTCCCTCCGCATGAAAGATAACGCCATCAAGCGCCAGGTTGCCATCATCAATCGCGCAGGTCACAGCACTTCGCCGATCGCGGCCGTTTTTCGCAAGCTGCTCGACGGCATGGCGGACTATTGATGGACACTACCGGGCGAATGCTGGTCGCACATTCACCTTGGCGTGTTGATTCGACTGCTTTGTTGCCAAGCTTGGAATTCACGCCACAGGCTTTTCCTCTTCTTTCGTCTTCGGCTTGTAAGTCGATGCGATATGGAGGTCGCGCAATTGCCTTGCGTCCACTCCGCTGGGGCTTTGAGTCATCAGTTCCTGCCCACGATTGTTCTTCGGGAAGGCGAGCACTTCGCGGATGCTATCTTCTCCAGCTGCGAGCATGACGATGCGGTCAAGGCCGAGCGCAAGCCCGCCGTGCGGCGGCGCGCCGAACTGGAAGGCTTCAAGGATGTGGCCGAACATGGTCTGCTTCTCCTCTTCGCTGACGCCGAGAATGCTGAACATCTTCGATTGCAAATCACTCTCATGAATTCGCAGTGAGCCGCCGCCAAGTTCGGTGCCATTGAGCACCACGTCATAGGCCACGGCACGGACTTCGGCGAGTTTGCCGGCGTCGAGCAGCGGAATGTCCTCCGTCTTGGGACGCGTGAAAGGATGATGCACAGCGTTCCATTTCTGATCTTCTTCGCTGTAAGCAAGCAATGGGAAATCAACGACCCACAGGAAGTTCAGTGCGCTGGACTCCTTCGTCGTGCCCATCATCGCGGCAACTTCGAGCCGCACACGACCAAGAATGGTGCAGGTGCTCTCCCAAGCTCCAGCCACGAAGAAGACGATGTCGCCTTCCTCAAGATTAACCTTCTTGATGAGGGCAGCTTTTTCTTCTTCGGTAAAGAACTTCCAGAGCGGTGACTTGTATTCGCCGCCTTCGCATTTGATGAAGGCAAGCTGCTTCACTTCCTTGGGCAGACCGACTTCGTGTGCGACTTCATTCAAACGGATCATCTGCCCGGTGGTGATGCCTGCGAAGCCCTTGGCGTTCACACCGCGAACCACACCGCCATTGTCGAGCGTGTTACGGAAAATCTTGAACTCGCTCTTCGCGAAGACATCGCCGAGGTCGATGATTTCGTTTCCGAAACGCGTGTCCGGCTTGTCGATGCCGTAGCGGTCCATCGCTTCCTTCCACGTCATGCGCGGAAAGGGCAGGGGAATCTCCACGCCGCGTGCGGCTTTGAAGATGCTTTTCAGCAAACCTTCGACGATGGAATAAATGTCCTCCCCGGTGATGAACGAGGCTTCGATATCAATCTGCGTGAACTCCGGCTGGCGGTCGGCGCGAAGGTCTTCATCGCGGAAGCAGCGTGCGATCTGGAAATACTTCTCCAAGCCCGCGACCATCATGAGCTGCTTGTATTGCTGCGGAGCCTGCGGCAGCGCGTAGAACTTGCCGGGATTGAGCCGCGCGGGAACAAGGAAGTCTCGCGCGCCTTCGGGTGTGGACTTGGAAAGGATTGGCGTCTCGACTTCGATGAATCCAGCTTCATCAAGGAAGTCGCGCGTGGCCTTGGTGATCTTGTGACGCACTCGCAGGTTCTGCGTCATGCGGGGACGGCGCAGATCGAGATAGCGATACTTCAGGCGCAAGTCTTCATTGGAAAGCTCCGCATCGAGCTGGAAGGGGAGCACGGCGGATTTGTTCAGCACTGTGAATTCGCTGACGATGATTTCGATTTGTCCGGTCGCGAGGTTGGCATTGTCGGTGCCGTCGAGACGCTTGGCGACCTTGCCCTTGACCGTGACCACGTCCTCATCGCGCAGATGATGGCTCGCAGTCGCAGCTTCGGGATTTTCTTCCGGGCGGAAAACGATCTGGGTCATGCCTTCGCGGTCGCGCAAGTCAATGAAGATGACGCCGCCGTGGTCTCGTGCGGAGTTCACCCAACCGGAGAGAGTGACGTCCTGGCCGATGTGATCGGGACGGAGTTCGTTGCAGTGATGGGTGCGGTAGGTGTTGGCGGTCATGGACGGCTGATTGCGGGCGCGTCACATGCCAGAGATTGCGAAGGAAAGCAAGGTGCTTTCGCCTTGCTCGCGCAGGCTGATTTAGTCACCCGCTTTGCACAAAGTGAGCTAAGGTAATGTCTCGCGCTGAATGAAGCACGCGGATGAGATCGATACCATCCTCGGTTGGACGATAGAAGATGATGTGATTTCCTTCGGGAAAACTTCGGAGGTTCGCCTCGAGATACGGCCTCGGTCTTCCGACGAGATTGTTCCGCGCCAGCATCTCCAGCCGGGAATCGATTCGGCGCAGCACAGCCGCGACATTCTGCGGGCTGTCGAGCGCGATGTATTGGTGAATATCCTTGTAGTCAATGCGCGAAGCTGGAGTTCGGCGGATTCGGGGCATATCTAGCGACGCTCCGCAGCTTCGGTGATGACATCTGATGCACTAAATTCGACAAACTCGCCGCGGTCGGCTTGTTCAATGCCCATGGCGATGTCGCGGCGCAACGCATCGAATTTCGCCTTATTTGATTGGAGGACTAGCAGTGCCGTGGCGACAAGTTCACTGGCATTAAAAAACGAACCTGCCTGAATTGATTCGTCCACGAACGACTTAAGCTCGTCATTAATCTGCACTGCGAGTGCAGGCATGATAGAGGATAGCCGTGCTTTTTAGGCTGAGCAAGCAAAGCGATTGCGCTTAAAGCTTTGCCGGAGCCGATGCAGTGCTGCCGCTGAACAGCGGCGCGGATTTCTGCAAGGATTTCATTACGCCCCAGCCAAGCGGAATCGCGACCCAGAGCCACACGACGATGAGTTTGATCGAATTCATAAACTGCTTTGTTTGAGATGATACTTCACGTCCACCGGACGCAGAAGGAGGTTTGCGATCAGCCCGACGATCAAAAGTCCGACCATAATGTAAAAGATGGAATTATAAGCCTGCTCGGGCGGCATGGTCTTTTTATTCGCCACTGAAAGACGATCAACCAGTTGCGGCCCAAGAATGGCGGCCATGCTCCATGCAGTAATGAGCCTTCCGTGAATGGCTCCGACTTGATAACTGCCGAAGAGATCGCGCAGATAAGCCGGAATGGTGGCAAATCCGCCACCATACATCGTGAGAATCAATCCGGTCACGATGACGAACAATGTCACGCTGCCGTGTCCCTGCGTCCATGGCACGCTCATGTAGAGCGCGATTCCGAGCAGGAAATAGATGCAGTAAACGCCTTTGCGCCCGATAAAATCAGAGACAGAAGACCAAAAGAAGCGGCCCCCGAGATTACACAACGAAAGCAACCCGACGTAGCCCGCCGCCGCTGCGGGCGTGACTTTGAACATATCCTGAATCATCGGGGATGCCTGCCCGAGAATGCCGATGCCCGCGCTGACATTCGTGCAAAGCACAATCCAGAGCAACCAGAACTGCGGCGTTTTCCACGCGACATCGACGGCGACGTTGGCATTCGTGACCAACGGCTTCACTTGTTCCTTCGGCAACCAGCCCTCCGGTTGCCATCCTTCCGGAGGCACTCGAACGATGAAAGCGCCGAAGGCCATTGAGATGGCATACAACCCTGCCATCACAAGCAGCGCTTCGCTCGCACCAACAGTGATACCAGGCAAAATGAGCTTCATTACGGCAACTAGTTGCGACGAAAACCACGCGCCAGTCCAATAAGCTTCCTCATGATATCCAAAGAGCTTCATCAATTCCTCTGCCAGTGGCCCACCGATGAGCGCACCCCCGCCGAAGCCCATGATGGCCATGCCGGTCGCCATCCCCGGGCGGTCGGGGAACCATTTCATCAACGTCGAGACCGGCGAAATGTAACCAAGCCCGAGACCGATGCCACCGATCAGACCATAACCGGCGTAAAGCATCCAGAGCTGGTGCCAGCGCACGGCGAGCGAGGTCAGCACCAGGCCGGAGCAGAAACAAATCATGCTGGCCAGCATCGTCTTGCGTGGGCCGCTGCGTTCCACCCATTTCCCAAAAAAAGCCGCGGACAATCCAAGCAGGGCTAGGGCAATCGAATAAGCCACACCCACATCGGCCTCTGTCCAATCACCTGCGATGGGAGCGGCAATCCCGAGTGATTTGGCCAGCGGCTTCTTAAAAACACTGAAGCCATAAACTTGCCCGATGCACATGTGGACAGCAATGGCTGCGGGCGGGACTAACCAGCGATTGAATCCGGGTTTGGCGACGGTGGCGGAACGGTCGAGAAAGTTCATGCAATGCAAAGGGATGAAATTCACAGAGACGCTTCAACAATTCAACATATAAACGACATCCATCTTACTCATACTCCTTGGCCAAGGCGTCGAGGTATTTTGAAATAGCATCAGTGCGGGGACGGATTTCCTTATCGATTTTTTCGCAGAGCCTCAAGTAGTCTTCGTAGGTGCCGCTGTATTCCTTGGTTTCGGAGGCTTCATACCAGTCGGCGTATGATTCGACCGCTTTTGCCTGTTGGGAGATTTTGCCACGCCGCCTGTCCAACTCGGCCAGTTTTTGGGTCACGTTCTTGTCCTTGCCTTTCATCATCTGGCCGATGACATCCGCATAGTCATTGATGAGCGGGCGGTAAAGCGGATTAGCCTGAAGTTTTAACTGCGCGAGGAGTTCCAGATTGCGCTGAAGAATTTTTTCCCGGTCAGGGCGCTTGTCGATAAGATGATAGTCGTTGATCGATGGACCGGTCGTCAGCGTCGTGGCATCCGCGTTGAATTTTGCCTGATTGAGAGCACCATCCGGTATGCCGGATTTGTTGTTTTTGCCGGGTTTTTTGGGGGGGGATTCGGGCTTGGCAGGATCGGCAGGTTTCTCTTTCCCGCGGAACCAATTGAAAGGATTGAGCAGGCTGCGCTTTTTCTGATCTTCATCAGATGGTTCTGCTTTTTTCGGACTTTTCTGTCCATTCTTGGCTGCTGGTGCAAGTTTTGGCACTTCTTCGGGGCGCTCCGCAACTGGATGAGGTTTTGCCTTGAGCTTGGGCGGTGGGGCACCAGAATTTTCTGCCGATGCTTTTTTTACGGGTGGCGCCGGATTAGTTTTGGATTTTTTTTGAGCATCATCAATTCCACCATCGGTGTCGGTGTCGGTCTTCGGTGTGAAGGCAATTCTTTTTCCGCCAACAAATGGCAAATTGGAACTCGGTGGGGTGAAGAGCGGCAAGCGTTCTTTCGTGGGTTCTTCCAACGGTTTATCGGTGGGGATTGCCGGTGAGGCTTTGCTGGTGGTTTTGCTTTTAGTTTTTTTTGTCTCCTCAGGCAAGGGATCAAAACGCAGCGAGAGAGCCTCATTGAATTTCGATTCGGTATCTTCGACGCTCAGAATTTCAAGTGCGGCAGGCGTGGCCAGGGTGGCCATCTGCAGTGACCACCATTTTTCCAGGCTGTTCCTCGATGCCATGAGCGTAGGAAAGCTGTCCTTGAGCAAGTCGCGGTCGGGCTTGTTATCCAAGGCGAGGGAGTTGAGAAATTTTGCGAAACGCAACTGCCCGTCGGGCTGATCAAGCAGCGCCAGCACCAAGGCGCAGGAGGATGTCTCGTAAATGCCGCGTGACAGCGAATCGAGTTGCGCCGGATCAGCGGATAAAAGTTTGCCCACGCTGTAAACCTGGCCGCGCTGGAAAACTGCGGCAAAGAATGCGCTCGGCCTGGAGCGGCTGCGGAAATCCAGGGCCTGTGTCACTCCGGTAAGCACCCAGTCCGGCAGCACCCGCTGCCGCGTGGTCTGGAGTTCCTTGTGATTGCGCAGGATGCGTTCGGCGAGGAGGACGCGCACCAGCTCGCGCGTGAAATCCTCGCTAAGAAAATCCGGGCGCAGTTGCACATTCATCTGCAAATGAAATCCGCCGTGCGCCAGCTGGTTGATGTTGGTGCTCACGGCCGGTCCGCCCAGCGCGATGTCTGGCGGTGTTTTCAAAACCACGACGATCGGGATGAGGAACTTTCCATCGTCACGGAGAAACTTGCCGAGTGAAGTTGCGGTTTCATCACAGAGCATGATGAAAGTGCCGCGTGTGTTCAGGTCGGCACCGTGGATGACGAACTGGCCGTTGACGCTGGTGGATGTTGCGGGCGAACCGGGCTTGGCAGCCACAGAGGGAACGGTGGAGCCGCCTTGCGGTTGCTGGGCAATCGCGGTCAATAACAGCAGAAACACACCGGCAAGCATTGCGGTCAATCCAAAGTAGGACGTATTGGCCAAACTGCGCATATTCAATAGTCGGGTGCTATTTGGTCGTATTTAATCGGGGGTCGAGAATGACTTTGTGCTTTTCAAAACGAATTTCGTTCATTTGTAAAATTGCCCGGACATCCGCATCCAGCGCAGTGCAAAGGCTGCGGCAAGCGGGTATTAATATTGCCAGTGCACCGCGAAAAACTGGCAGGCGTCCGTAACTGCCCGCGACCGGCACGATGACGAATTTTTTTCTGTCGCGTGTCACGGTAAAATCTAAAGATGCCGTAGAACGCGACCCGCGGGAGTTCCAGAGAAACAGCACCCGGCAGATGCCGGGTTGGAAATCCAGCGCGACCCGGTCAAATTGAGCGAGGTAGGCAGACGGGCCAGACTGGTGGCCATTGAGCACCGATGCGAGATAACGGTTCACATCCACTTCCGCAAGTTCCAGGGGAGTGTTGCGGTGCCATACACTTTGCTCGACCAGATCGAGCAAATCAACGGGAGCAGTTTTGCTGCCAGCATCAAGTCCCCGAACGGCGTTCAGGTTTGCCGGTCGGTGACTCTGGATGACAGCAGCCGTCAGAAAAGCGAACCAGATGGTGACCAAAAAGCTGAGGGCAAACCGGAACACACGCGTTGGGCTGGGTTCATGCGCTCACGCCGCGCTGCTTGCAGCGGGCGGTGGGGCTGAGGAACTTGTGGTTGTGGTGCTGGAAGTGCTGGCGGCAGCGGCTTCTTTGGGCGCGGATGAGCCTGATCCGCTGGATGAATCCGTGTCTTTCTTGGCGGCGGCCTTGTAGGAATCACTCCGATAATCCGTTTGATAAAAGCCGCTGCCCTTGAAGATAATTCCGGCCCCGCGTCCGATTTTCCGTTCCACGGTTCCCGCACAACCCGGCTGCGGGCAGTCGGTGAGACGAGGATCCTTCATGGATTGAACGACCTCAAATTGATGGCCGCAGGTCAGGCATTCGTATTCGTAAGTAGGCATGATTTTCTTGGTAAAGCGGTGATTGCAGAATCGGGAGTGCTGCAATCAGACCCATGCCGCAGATGGTGGCTTGAGGCAAGGGCAAAAGGCCGGGCAAACGGCAGGCAACTTGCTGGATGACAGCTAGCGCACCCTGTTTCATTGTTCATTCACAAATTCCCACCATGAACGCAGCTTTTACTTCCAAACTAAAACATGCGGCCCTCGCCGTGATCGGACTGATGCTCTGCTCATGCACGAATCTCTATTACTACGGGCCGGCTGGTGCCATGGGCGGCACACGCTACCTTGAAGGATACAATCCGGGTGACGTTCGTTACAGCAACCAGCAGAATGACACAGAGTCCTGGTGGAAAGGTGATGAGGCCTCAGGGGCGCCCGGCATTGTCATTTCACTCAGGCAGCAAAAAGCCTACTATTACAAAGGCGGGCGATTCGTCGGTATGTCCATCCTCTCCAGCGGCGATGACCAGCACCGCACGCCGGTCGGCTCCTTCACCATCCAGCAGAAAGACCGCCACCATCAATCGAGTCAATACGGCGACTACGTGGACGCCAGCGGACAGCCCATCAAACAAAACATCGACCGGAAAATCGACCCCATGCCACCGGGTGCGAAATACGATGGCGCGAATATGTTTTACTTCATGCGTTTCACGCGCGGCATCGGGATGCACGCTGGTTTTCTGCCGGGATATGCCGCATCGCACGG
>JAYVZW010000453.1:0-3329 GCA_043783015.1 Verrucomicrobiota bacterium | reverse complement strand
TTATAAAAGGAGCGCGGGCGTCTCGCCCGTGTTTGCATAGGAAGGCACGGGCAGGATGCCCGCGCTCCCCTTTACCACGGAGACCTGATCGTGGTTTGGGTAGGGCGGGCGTCTCGCCTGCCCTTTGCGGCATCTTGCCGGAAAGATTCTACCTGCTGCGGCGCAGCCGCAAATCGGGCGTGCGTCTCGCGAATGGGGAATGATGTATCCGGCAGGATGCCGGACACCGCAGGCAGGATGCCCGCGCTACCCTTTTCCACGCGGGGTTGATCGTGGTTGGGGTTCAGGATGGGCGCGACATCCGGGGTGAGCTTCGGATTCTTGCCGCTCTCGCGGTGGGTTTTTGGTCGGCGGTTGGAAACGCGCCATTCCTTGAATAATTCTTTAACCCAACTGAAAATTTATTTAAACGACTTTGCGCACTTGCCACAATTCATAGGGGTCAGGCGTTGCGGTGTTATGGCTGTAATTCATCTGCTTGGAGTTGGGCTAAGACCTCATGCAACTCGCTGCATAAAAGCTCCGTGTCCGGAGGATTATCCTGTCGCTGCTGGAGTCCGTTGAGCTGTTGCTTTGCCTCGCGTCGTTCCTGCGTGGTAGGCGCAAAGCGTTGCTCCTGTAGTATGGAAAGTGCATGGCACTGCACCTCGTAATTGCCTGACACAGCGAGCGAAAAGAGCGCCGAAAAGTGCTCAGAGCAATTGAAGACCCCAAGGGCATAAACCAAAGTTCCCCGGTTGTTTTCGTTAGCAGGCTCGTGGATGGCGCGAAGAAGCGCGGGAACCGCTGCCTCGGCAATATCCCTTAACACCAATGCCGCCTTGTTACGTGCCTGTGGGTCGGCTGACTGTAGTTCTTTGAGTAGTTGATTGTGTTCGTCCATTTGGCTTAGCTTGGGGACGTTCATTTCAGGATGACGCGAGCAACGCCTAATATCGGTTTATAGTCGTTCTGCTGAATCACACCGGAATCCGGGGGCATAGGGCGCGAAGATAACAAAAGCCTCGCTTCGCGTGCAAGAACTTTGTTATTTTCTGGATGACGGGTTTGAGGTAGGGCGGGCGACTCGCCTGCCCTTTGCGGCATCTTGCCGGAAAGATTCTCCCGGCTCCGGCGCAGCCGCAAATCGGGGGTGCGCCTCGCGAATGGGGAATGATGTATCCGGCAGGATGCCGGCCACCGCAGGCAGGATGCCCGCGCTACCCTTCTCCACGCGGATTTGATCGTGGTTGGGATTCATGCGGTGATCACCAGCAAGACGGGTCTGAGGTCGGTGCTCGCCTTGCAACTTTCTGGTGAGCTTTTCATAGGCTTGCCATGTTTTGCTCGATGGCGAGGACTGCCCCGAATGGCACTCTCGCCAAAGACACCCACTAACCTCAACCTAGGTAACTCAAAACCCAGTTGAAAAACAGATCAAAAGGACTTTCACATTTAACACACTTTATAGGGGTTGGGCGTCGGTGTCGGTGGTAACTCGTAGCTCATAAGTCTGAACAACCTCTCGAATGGTCTGTGGCAGTGTCTCATCAGAACTCCAGACATCAATCAAATCTCCCTCCCAAAACAAAATGGTGACGGCTCCTGACGGAAGATAAAGATATGCGCTCCATCCGAAAATGACGGCCAAATAGCAAAAGCCTATGGCGTCAGTTTGCTCGGTCGGCTCAAACAAATGTCCTGGGGCATCAATCAACCGGCGCTCCTCGCCGTGTCCCCGCCGCAGCGAATCAATCAGCGCCATCTCATCGGGACGATAAAGTGCCCAGTCTGTGAAAACGACCAATGCGCCGGGGAAGTCACCGAATCCGTCGAAGAATGAGCGAGTGAACGCAGTCAGGCGACTCGGCTTCTCAGGTGGCTCAAACTGCAAACAGAACGCATCACTTGCTTCGTCTCGTGAGTATGGTGACCAACGATGCCGTGCTCGAGCAGCCACTCCGAACACTGATTTGGTGTGAGACATTGCATGACGCGTGTGCCGACGCCTAATTATAGGGGTATTGATGATTTTGCAGAATAACACTCGGACTCCAGTGTTATTCGTCACTTTCGCAGGAGTATTGCATGATATCCGGCAGTCGTGGAAGTCTTTTTTCAGGCGGCAACATTGGCGTCGTATTCTGTTGTTACTTATGGCCATGAAGCCGGAGGCTCCAGTGCGCCGGAAGATCACCCGCCCGCTGGATGATTTATAAAAGGAGCGCGGGCATCCTGCCCGTGGTGTCTGGCATCCCTGCCGGATACATCATTCCCGAACGCGAAGCGCATCCCGGATTTGCGGCTGCGCGGGAGCAGGATCTTTCCGGCAGGATGCCGAAAAGGGGCAGGTGACCGGCGAATACTAATCCGAGATTGACAGCGCGGATTATAATGTCGCTATATCGACGTTAAGAATGTCGCACCAAAATCTTGTCCATTTCCGCTCATACTGACCTAGAGGCGGCCTGCCCCACATTGATAAAGCAGGCAAATAAAATTTTTCGGCAGCTTTTTGCCAAATGGATGCAGGTGCACGCGCGTAACTCGGCATAATCGTTCCCTTTCGCGGGTGACAAGAAAGCCAGACTGGCACAGCACTCCCCACATACAACACCAGCGCCAGCACGACACCGATGATCCAGCGCGTGGCGTGGGACTTGTGCGGTGTATCTTCGGACATGGCAGGAGATTACACGTCTCACCGAAGCAAGGCAAGCATGGGGCGCGACGTCCCGCTGCCGTCCCTCATTTCAAGGAGCGGCGATTGGTAATCGCCGTTTGGATTAGTTCGGCGGTTGCCAACCACCGCTCCTTGCCCAGCCTTTGGAGGCCGTTTCTGTGAAACGGCGAAGCTTCAGATGTTTGGCCGTCTGTGACAGACGGACTACATCAAAGAATGCCACGCATTGGAAAAGGGAGCGCGGGCATCTTGCCTGTGCACGGAGGATCATTCGCAGGTTGAACAGCAGACGCGGGCAAGATGCCCGCGTTCCCTTCCTAGTTTCCGGGGCCTCGATTTTAAATTGAAGTGCAGCCGATAACTTGAACGAAGATTGTCGCAGGTTGACCATGTGCGGTGCCGCGCCATCTTGATCCTCCGCTCACGAAATGAAACATGAACCCGCCTTCCATCTTGCTGTTCGCGACGCGCAAAAGCGCGATGCGCGATTTGCACCGCAGGCCTATGCGTTTCTGTGTGACGCTCTCGCGCACACGCTGAAGTTGATCGGGCGCGAGGATGCTGAGAACCGTCATGTGGCAGGCCCCGAACTTCTGGCCGGTTTCCGCGATCTGGCCCTGCGCGAGTTCGGGCCGATGGCGTTGTGTGTCATGCGCGACTGGGGCGT
>JAYVZW010000452.1:0-3334 GCA_043783015.1 Verrucomicrobiota bacterium | reverse complement strand
ATCTGCCGGTGGTGATGACGGCATTCATCCCTCTGGCCAGATCAGAGCAGCAGGGTGCACTCGCGGCAGTCTGGGAGGAGTTTACCCGCAACCCCAAGCTTGCAAAAAACATTAACGATTTCGCCGCTCTCGCTCGCGGCAAGGACGCTGCTGCGCGGACCCTTGGCTCCACGTTTCTCGTCAACCTTGTCACCAGCACCTTGCACAAGGATGACAAACAAAAGGACCAGGCGCGCAAGGCCATCAATGACCTCTGGAAATCATCTGATCAAGCCGCCTCACTGCTTGGCGTGATCGGGCGCACGCACGCAACCCAGTTCGGCCCCCAGGTGCGCGAGCAGCTCAACAACAAAGACCACGTCGTCGCCGAGGCCGCCGAGTTCGCGCTGACGAAACTCGGCCTGGACAAGACAGGTTCTCCCGCCGCAAAAAACATCGGCGAGATGAAGTATGAAGACGTGGTAAAAATCGCCATGGCCACCAAGGGCGACGTCAAGACGGGCGAGGGACTTTTTCTCAAGCAAGGCTGCGTTGTCTGTCACACGGTATCCGACAAAGAACCACCGAAAGGCCCCATGCTCGGCGGCATCACCACGCGCTACAGCAAGGCGGAGATCGTGGAGTCCATTCTCAAGCCCAGCGCAAAAATCTCACAGGGTTTCGAGTCCGAATATTTCAAGCTGAAAAACGGCACCGAGTATGAAGGCTTCGTCGTCAAAGAGGGCGGCGACTCGGTTGATCTTCGCAACATCGTCGGCGCCACGTTCATGGTGGAGAAAGGCGACATTGCCAAACGCGAGCGACGTGAAAAATCCATCATGCCCGAGGGACTGATCTCCAATATCACGCCCGAAGACCTAGCCTCACTGCTGGCTTATCTGGAATCAACCAAGCCGAAGTAACTCGACGTGCTCACTCACCTTTCGTGCCGTTGCCCCGGAAGCACGACTCAAGCAGAGATACGGGCAGGGCGCACCCGGCGCTTCCGAGTCACGGGAGACTTTGATGCTTCCCCCTTCGTCACCACCGGTTTGTTTGGTATTGTGTTACCGGGGGATTCCTTTCGCAGCTTGGTCTGCTCGCGTATCCAAACCAGATACTTGGAGAGATCATAGCCGAACTCGGCGGCAATGGATGCCCGCGCGTCTCTTACTTCTTGAACGATGGAGTCAGTCATGGTGCTGTAGGCAATAGAAGTTCAGGTGTGCAAATCACGGGGATGCCGAACTGGTTGGCTAATCGAAGGTCTTTACGGTTCTTATCGCCCATTGTGTCGCTTGTTGTGATGATCCACATATTTCTGGTCAACTCTGTGTCGTGAAGCAGTTCTCAACTCAGCTAAAGACAAAGGACGTGCTGCGTAGTCAAGCTCGGCATGGTGATTTGGGCACAGGCAAAGAATGTTCGACTCATCATCTGGCCCCTGATGAGGTTCTCCAAGGGGCTTTATGTGGTGCGCCTCCGAGTAGAATGTGCCATCGGTTAGGAGTATTCGGTGACCGCATATCTGGCACTGATTCCCATGCCATGCCTTCACACGCCGGGCACGTTGAGTGTCACGAAGGACTCTGAATGTCGTGACTTCAATTCTCGTCGTCGGCCTAAGAACAGAATCAATGGCGACTGGTGTATCAACAGGTGTATCAGACACGCTACTCTCAGCATCGGGATTGCACCTCGTGCAGACAGTCCACCTCTGACTTTTGGAACGGTTCGCTACAGCCCATGCAGCCAGAGAACCAGTAGTTTGAGCGCACACCTTGATATAGATGCGTTCGGTATAGGCTCCGGGCTTCTGAAGAGATGTGTAGCCGGACAACGACGGGCACTCTCCATGGTGAACCCACAGGTAGTCCGCGCCGGGACTGCGTTTCGTGTTCAGGACAAAGCCTCTTGGATATCGATTTATCCACACTTGGAACGGCTTGTCGCTCTTGTCGAAAACGATAGGGTTCGTTTCATTCTGCTCACGTGACTGGGTAGTAACCGTGGCCGCCATCGGGATTGGGCTGACATCGGGTGAGTGCTGCCAGACAATCTTTTTCTCATTAGCCCATTTTCCGTCAGCAATGACATTCTCTGCACTGGCCAAGGCGCGGAAGCGAAAGACCTTGCGCCCCTCACCGCTATCCCGCTTATGATGAAACGAGATGATTTCACCGCCTTTATGTGAAGGAAGTTTCTGGCCCTTGTGAAGGTAAACCATTCCGCCAACAAGGCTCTCGGCAGTGGCATTGATAACTTTCCAGTTGCCTGTCTCCCATTCGTCGCGTGACTTGTTTACGCACTTTAGATTTTCAAAATCATCCCCCTTTTCAACGAGATGAATGGCGATTGCTTTGCGTTTCTGAGTTGCTGAAGCCTTGCTTGGGCGGACGATGGGCGTGATGCCGCGCTTAGCGAGAAACACACGCCAAACCTTCTCAAGCTCCGTTGCGGCATGGGGTTTGATCTCGATGCCACCAACTTGCGTGCCCCAACGGACGGTGGCCAGTGCTCCCGAATCGAGTCTGGTGCGCGGAAGAATCGGTTCGCTGTAAGGATGTAAAATAATGTCGAAGCGGATTTTAACAAAGAGCGCCCGATGGCCCTTGTTGGTGGGGTCGGGGCCAGGAAACGGCTTATTCGACCTGATTGTCCCAGATGCAACGATGCCACGTGGTAGTTCCGGCCCCTGCTTCAATAGAAAAACACGGTCGCCAACACTAAAATGTCTTCTTTGACCGCATTTCCACTCGTAGTTTAAAAAGCCTTGATTGAGGAAGCGACCATAGTCCGCGTCGAGAGTGGTCCACTGCCACTTCTTCGGATTCCAGGTTAGTAGGAATGTCTGCATATCGTGATTGCGATCGAAATTGACGCTAACCTCCAGTTATGTAGAATACTGCCTCGCATTCGAAAGGAGTGCACGCTTTTTCTGGCCATCATGCGCTGGGCTGTCGGTTTGTGTGCAGCACGGTCTCCACGGCTGCGACGACGCCGGTTTTCGACGTGTGGGAGCGCATCCCCCGGATGTGCTGGTCGTTCGCCCCCAGATGATGTGGGCGGGGCGCGGCTCCGCCACTCAATGCGCCGCGATGAACGCCTTCACTGCTTCCACAGCGGCGGGCAGGGGATAGGTTTGTAGAGGCTTGTTCTTGAGTGCTTCCAGTGTGGGATGCGTTGGCTCAGTGCCCGTGGCGTGTTTCACAACCTCGGGGAACTTGGCTGGGCTGGCGGTGGCTAGCACGACGCTGACGCCATCTGGTGCCATGTCGGTAAAGCAACACGCGGTGTGCGGATCAATCACATAGCGCCAGTCTTGCCACATCTGCGCGATCACGCGCTCAATCTG
>JAYVZW010000451.1:0-3342 GCA_043783015.1 Verrucomicrobiota bacterium | reverse complement strand
GGCGTCGAGAACGACAAGGGCCTCGAAGTGGCCATGGCCGCTTGGAATCTGGGGGAGGCCGGTATGAAGCAGGAATGGATACCACAGAACCCCCGTATCCTCGCGCATACGAAAATGGTCAACCCGCACCAGAGTGAGACGATCACTTTCACCGCTCCAAATGTAGCCGGAATCTATCCCTACGTCTGCACCTTCCCCGGCCACGCGATGGTGATGAACGGAAGGTTGCGCGTAAGCCAGGCACTGCCCCCGGTCAGGAATCTGCACTACCGCTACTACATAGGCGATAACCTCACGAAGCTTCCTGACTTCGGCAAGCTCACTCCGGTCGAAGAAGGACAAGTCTCCTCCGGCAAGATGGACATCACATTGCATCAAAAAGAGCGCCATGATAACTACGCCTATGAGTTCGAAGGCATGCTGGATTGCCCGAAGGAAGCGGAATATACTTTCAACATGGGCTCCGACGACGGCAGCCAGCTCTGGATTGACGGCAAGGACATCATCAAAATCGACGATATCCATCCGACTGTCTTCCAAGAGAAGACAATCAAACTCACGAAAGGCGAGCACTCGTTCAAGGTGCATTACTTCCAAGGGGGCGGCAACGCGGAGATATACCTCAGTTGGAGCAGCCCGGATTCCGCCGAGCATTGGCTGACTGTTGCGGAGTCATCACTTGATGCGCCCCAGACCGGCAAGGAATCGTTTGAAGGCATCCCGCTGGTCGTGACGAATGAAGCACGCATCTATCGCAACTTCATCGAGGGAAGCAGTCCGCGAGGTATCGCAGTCGGCTATCCCGGTAACGTGAACATCTGCTGGGATGCCGACCAGATGAATCTGGCCCTCGTCTGGCAGGGCGCGTTCATGGATGCCAAGCGTCACTGGACGGATCGCGGCGTGGGCAACCAGCCTCCGCTCGGCTTCGGCGTGGCCAAGCTCGGTCAACAGCACGCACTCGGTGTGCTCACAAGCCAGACTGACCCGTGGGTTCCCGCCAACAAAAAAGATCAGCCGCACGACCCGCATTATATCTTCCGCGGCTACGAACTCGACACCCAGCGCAAACCCACATTCCACTACGACTACAAGGATGTGGCGGTGACGGAGACCTTCATACCAGATGGGCAATTCCAGAATCAAACCGCCGCCATCAAGCGCAGCGTGAAACTCCGCACCAGCAAGTCCATCAATAACCTCTACTTCCTCGCTCTGGCTGGAACCGTTGAGGCAAAGGACAGTGCGTTCATCTTCGACAAAACAGTAAAAGTTACGACGAACGGCATTCCCCCGGTCGCCCGCAAATCAGCAGGGCACGACGAAGTCCTGCTGCCCATCGTCTTCAAGGACGGCACTGCGGAGTTCACCATTACCTACTCATGGAACCTCAACTGAAGTCCAACTTCTCCCCACTTTTTTTATGCCACGCCCCATATTCCTCCTCACCGCTCTTCTCATCACGACCTGCGGACTGCTCACCCAGGCCGCGACCCCGCCCAATCCGAAGGAGGCGGAATACTATAAAATCGAATCCTTCACGCCGCCGCAGGATTGCGTGGCTGAAGTGGGTTCCATCGAGATGATGCCAGACGGCAAGGTCGCCTTCGGCACCCGGCGCGGAGAAATCTGGATCGTCGAGAACGCCTTCGACCCTGACATCACCAAGGCCAAGTTCACCAAGTTCGCCGAAGGACTTCACGAAATCCTCGGCCTCGCTTGGAAGGACGGCTGGCTTTATGTAACCCAGCGTCCCGAGCTTTCCCGGCTTAAGGACAAAGACGGCGATGGCCGCGCGGATATCTTCGAGACCGTGAATGCAGGCTGGAACATCACCGGTGATTATCATGAATATGCTTTCGGCTCCCGGCCCGACAAGCAGGGCAACATCTGGATCGGGCTCTGCCTCACCGGCTCCTTCAACTCCAACGCCCCCTGGCGCGGTTGGTGCGTTCGTATCTCGCCTGATGGCAAGATGCAACCCGTCGCTGCCGGCCTGCGCTCCCCCGGCGGCATCGGGTTCATACCTGATGGCGAAGTCTTCTACGACGACAACCAAGGCGTGTGGAACGGCTCCTCCTCACTCAAGCATCTGAAGCAAGGCGCATTCGAAGGCCATCCCGACACGCTGAAATGGTGGGATCTTACCAACGGCGCGCTGGGCGAGAAGCCGCTCGCCACCGTAAATAACACGCGCATCGAAACCGAACGCAAACGCAATCCCAAATATGTCCCCCCGGCCATCGTGCTCCCCCACGGTTATGTCGGCAACTCCCCCACCGCCTGGGATTGGGACGAGAGCGGCAAGTTTGGTCCCTTCATCAAACAGCTTTTCATCGCTGATCAAACCGCCTCCGTTCTCAACCGCGTCTTCATCGAGAAGGTCAACGGCGTTTATCAAGGTGCCTGCTTCCCCTTCCTTATGGGTCTCCGCTCTGGTCCCATCGGTGTGCGCATGTCTGGCGACGGCACCACACTTTTCGTCGGCGGTTCTGACCGCGGCTGGGGTTCTCGCGGTGGTCACCCCGATGCCTTTGAACGTGTGCGCTGGACGGGCAAGGTGCCATTTGAAATCCACGAGATGCACGCCCGACCAGATGGTTTCGAACTGACATTCACCTCCCCCGTAGATCCCGAAATCGCGAAGAACCCCGCCTCCTATACCGCCCGCGAATACACTTGGGCGCTGCGCGAAGAATACGGCGGACCGGAAGTCGATGAAGTCATCCCAAAGATCGAAGTCGTCAGCGTCGGTCAGGACAACAAATCAGTCCGCATCAAAGTGACGCCCCTCACCAAAGGACACGTTCATCAAATCAGCCTCCCCGGCATAAAATCTACCGATGGCCAGAACTTGCTGCATCCCATCGGCTACTACACGCTAAACGAGATTCCGCAGAAGTAAGCGGAGCAAAAATTCTTCTGCGCATCGCGCTGGCCAAGAGGAAACTAAACCGCACCCGCCATCTCCCGGATTGTTGCCACAGTCGGGGCATCTGCTTTTGCCGCTGCTACCTTCTCCACATTCACCGCGACCACTTTGTATTCGGGGCACATGGTGTCCTCATCGCACTCGCTGCTGGTCACGATGTTCACTAAAACCTCGGGGAAGTGGAAGGTAGTGTAAACGATGCCGGGCTTCACTTCGGTGGAGACTTTGGCCTTCATGTGAATGTCACCACGCGCGGAGAAGATGCGGACGATGTCACCAGTCACGATATTCTTCCTTTTGGCATCCTCGGGATTAATAGCGAGTTCATCGTGATCAACAATTTTTGCATTTCCCGTGCGGCGGGTCATGGTGCCACAGTTGTAATGTTCCAGCAGGCGACCCGTGGTAAG
>JAYVZW010000450.1:0-10060 GCA_043783015.1 Verrucomicrobiota bacterium | reverse complement strand
TCACTCACGACCAGCACATCTGCCAGGTCTATGAATTGCATGGTCGTGACACGCACGACATTCTGAAAACCGGGCCGATGTCGATGGAAGATGTCCGGCTGATGACCCGGCAAGTGCTGCAAGGACTGAGGCTGATGCACGCGGCTGAATTGATCCACACGGATATCAAGCCGGGCAACGTCCTTTGGTGCGCCCGCAAGCGCGAGACGCGGCTGATTGATTTTGGCAATGCCGCTCCGAAGCTCATGAAAGGTGCTTCGATTGGAACTCAAGAATATTGTCCACCGGAAATGCTGCTGGGCAATCCTTTGGGCAAGCCGGTCGATCTCTGGGCACTGGGCTGCACGGTGTTTGAGTGGCTTACCGGCGATGCTCTATTCGATCCTTGGGAAGTCTGCGTGCAGAAATACGAGGAGTTCAGCAGCGCCGACGATGATGAAAAATCATCCGTGACAGATGACGATGATCTCGATGAAGAACGTGAGCAGCTGCCACGTGGCACGGTGCTGGCGGGCAAGTATCGGTTGCTGGAAGAAATCGGGCGCGGCAAATGCGCCACGGTCTGGAAGGCGGAACTGCTGCACGACCAGCCTCTACAGGAACCGATGCCCACACGCGAAGACGCCCGGGTCATCATGGCGGAACATCGCAGGTCAAAGCCCGCGGTGGAAGGCTACGACACCTTCGAAGTCGTCCAGGGTTACGAACATTTTCTTCTGATGCAGGAATTGCTCGGGCCTTATCCAGACAAGCTCGCGGAGACTGCCAGTTTCCGGCATATCTTTTATAATGAGAATGGTGCCTTGAGATTTCAGCCGGGTTCAAGAAGCCCGTCCTTGAGCGTGCGGTTGATAGCTAAAAATGGATTGGCCGAAAATGCGGCCCGGGAAGCGGAAGCCTTCCTGCTGGGCCTGCTCCAGTTTGATCCCGAACACCGCATGACGGCGGAAGAAGCGCTGCGGAGCGAGTGGCTTCAGCAAGCACACTGCTGAGTGATGGTCTTGAGCCGCGCCTTTATTGAGTCTCGCACAATAGCATTACGCATGTGCTGGGGCTGCCTGCCCCCATGATACGGGGCCAAGCTGGCCCCAACACCCGGTCAGCAAAAAGTCTTTCTATTGCGCGAGACTCAATAGTATAAATAAAAACCGGCACTTCCGCCCGAGGGCCAGAAGTGCCGGTGAGTATTCGTTCCGAATACCGTCTGCGATTATTGATAAGGTCCGCCGTTCCAGTGATAGAAGATGGTGCATTCCCAGAGCAGGCCGGATGTCGCAAACCCTTGGACGCCTCCACTACTCAATGCAGTGCTGGTGGTAAAGGCGTTGCTGCCATCCGCGTTGACCTTCACCGCTTGCAGAGTGAGGGCACCGTTGCGGGCTTCACCATAGCGGCCCGGTTTGTTCCCGCGCACGTAGCCGGTGACAGAACCCATGACACCATTTACGTTAAGCGCGTTGGACGCGAAGTTCATGGACAGCTTGGTAAGTTTGGTCGAGCCGCTGCAACCGTCGATACTATAAACCGGAAGGGTGGCGAACGCGATGTTCGAGTATGGCCCGACCGCCGTGTAAGTAGCGGAATTGTTGATATCGAACGTGTTGTTCACGGTCAGCAAGCCGCCAGGAGAAAGGTTACTGTTGGAGACGATCAACTTGAAGCGCACTCCATTGGGGATGACCGCCTGAATATTGCGGAGCCCGGTGGCCAGGATGTTCATCATGTTGACATAGGCCACGTTGAATTTGTCATCGTAGGCGTGAACATGTCCGTCGGTTGATCCTCTGCCGATCGGATAAATTAGGTGCGAGGTATCCACGTCAATCCTGCCATAAGCCAGGCCGGGGCTGGGGGCGACATCCAGATTGATGTCAATATGCTCTGCGTCGCTGGTATCCCAGTGGGCTTTGTCTGCCGTCGGAGGATACACGCGGGCGATAACCTCAAAAGCCATGGCGGAGTTGGTGGCAGGGACTAGCACCGCTTTGGTAGGATCGTAAAGAGTGCCGCTCACCGGGTCTTCCGTGGATTTAATGCCGGGATCGGTGCCGTTGATGGTGTAATAGATGCGGTAGCCAGCAGGCATGGGAAACTTGGATTCGTCAGGTGTGATGGTGATGACGCGTTTGCCTGCGCTGTTGAAAGTGTCGGCCAATATGGGCGCAGGCAACTGGGTGGAACCGGTGAAATTGTAAGTGGCGGTCGATGTGGGCGAATCGGCATACATTGCCGTATTGGTGGACACGTTTTTCGCTACTACTTGATCCCCATAATACAGAGACAGGGCTGATGAGTAATTACTCCAGGCAGTGGATGTGCCGTCTGAATGGATGATTTGATAGGAAATTTTGCTGGAAGCGCCTGGAGCCCCGTTGGAATCCACGGAAACATTCGGCCAGGTCGATGCAAGATAGAGGCCACCGGGCGGGCTGAACACAGGGGATGGCAACGGCGTGGGTATTAGTTGATAGGTGCAGGAGGTGACAGCTGAGTCCCCATAGAAGGTGGAGTTGGTGGTGATGTTTTTTGCCTGCAAGGTATCGCCGTAAGTAAGGGTGACAGGGCCTGGGTAGGCCACCCAGCCAGTGGAAGTGCCATTGGCGCGGATGATGTTGTAGTTGAGGACGCTGGCGTTCTCAGGCACCGGGCCGGCCAAAATCGTTGCGGTGCCGGGAAAGGCGGCGAAGTAAAAGCTTCCGCTTCCCGGGCTGATGCTGGGAGTGGCGAGCGTTGTGACCGAGACGCCGTTTCCGCCGCTGCCGTTCACGCTCGCGGTGGGATCGTATTGAAAGGGGAAGGTGGAGGTGGTTGCATCATACGGATTGACGGCAGGCAGCGCGCTGTTGTTTCCATTGGCCCAGACCCAGCCGTCATTGGCGTTGTATTTTACTTTTGACTGGGCGCGGTTGGCGTCGTTGCCATAATCAGTAATCATCAGTGAGTCATCCAGATCGAAGTTCCTCACCCCGGCAGTGCCGCTGGTGCTGGAGATGTAAAATTTGTTGTTGGTGCTGTCCCAGAGGGCGCGGGGGTCGGAGCTGGCGGCTTCTGCGCTGGTCTGTAGAACCACACTGAGCCTGGCGTCCACACCCTGACCTGTCATGACGCCGACATTTTGCTTGGTGTCGGTTGATGTGCGGACTGACTTCAACTGATCGATCACGTCCTGGGGGTCGGTGAGCCCGGCGAGTGAACCGCCTTCACCGAGATAGACAGCGACGATGGAGTTAAGCTTTTGCACATCGGAAGTCAGCTTGGCTTTTTTTACATTGCTGTGGGTTGATCCCATGACGCCGATGGCAATGGTGGCTAGGGTGCCCAAGACTGCCACAGTGATGATCATCTCCACGACAGAGAAGCCGAAAAATGAAGACCGCGCGCGAGAAGAAAGATGAGTGTTCATATGGTTGGGTGTTAGTTCTCATATATTATAGAATCCCGATTCGTGGAATTCAATCATAATTATAGAAATTATTACCTAGATAGTGAATAAAATAACGGCAACTTAATTACTGTGGCTTCATGCATGGGACAAAGACGTGGTCTGGCAGGAATTTTTTTTAAGCCAATGTGGCATCCATAATTGCCATCCTCTGAACTGTCGCAGTTGAAGGGAGTGATATTCAAACCAGCAAATTTTTTGGACGACTAAATTTTTGCTAAATTATGTTTACATTCAATAGCGACTATGTATAATTTCGATAAATATCGCCACTTTTAATTATGAACTGCACCCGATTTGCCAAGGGATTCATCGCGTTGGGAGCCATGGCTCTCTGCCTCAATGCGTCTGCGCAACTGGCAGAAATGGCCAGGGTCGTATCTCCACAATTTGAAACGGAGTCAGCCCGGTTGCGGGCAAAACCTGCCCGTCAATATGAATTTTCCAAAGCCTTGCTGGGTGATGTGATCCGGTTTCTGGCGACGGACAGCGGCATATCCTATTTCTCCCTGCCCGATGGCAGTCCCGAGGGTGAGCGGTTGATCACTTTTTCACTTTCAGCCAGTCCTTTTCAAGCACTGGAAACGCTTTGCAAAGCCAATGGTCTGGCGCTCATTATTGATGGCGGCATCTGGTATGTCCGTCCCTCAGATGACCGTGAATTGATCGGCAAATCTTACGAGATTAAGAACAATGCCTTCGAGCATGTCAGCAAAAGCTCCGGCGGAGGCGGGGAATCCGGCGGCACCACTTCCGGGCAGTCAACCAGCGGATCGGCATACGGCACGTCAGGTAATAACAATGCGAGTTCCGGCACTGCTCAGGCCGGCGGGGTGGATTTGCAAGGCGCCACGGAAAAATTTCGCCAGGGGAAAAGCGAACTGATCAACGATATTCGCTCGATTCTCGATTTGCCCTTGGAGGCCGGGGACTCGGTGAGTGGCGGTTACTCATCAACTCCGATCACCAGCACGGTAGGCGGCGAAGGCTCCGGCAGCGGCGCGCCGACCGATGTTTATGGGAATGTTCGCAAAGCGAAGATTCTCTGGAAGTCAGATTCCAATACCCTGTATGTGGTCGCGACTCGCTTGCAACACATGTGGGTGGAAGGTTATCTGGCCGCCGCTGACAAGCCCCAGGCCCTCATCGCACTGGAGGTGAAATTCTTTGAGACCAGCAGAGATCCGTCATCGGACTTTGGCGTTGACTGGAAAGGCGTCTTTGGGGACAGAGGCTACGGCGCGAACGGCCACATCATCACGCCAACATCTACCGATAGCACCTCGCAGACAAGTTCCTCGTCGAGCACAAGGACATCATCGTTTCCATCAAGCGGTGGGAATTACGGCCCGACCTCGGTCGCCGACACTTGGGCGGACACCACATCAAGGACAATGAGCAACGCTATGAGAAGTTTCCTCACGCCCACCCAGGCCGTGCTGAGTGTGCAGGACGTAAATCTTAAATTGCGCGCCCTCCTGACCGACTCCCAGACAAAAACCGTGTCCTATCCTCGAATGGTCACCACCAACAATCGCGAAGTTGTTCTCCGCAGCGTCATCAACCAGCCCGTCCTTGGAGGCTCGGCCTCGTCCAGTCTCAGTGGGGGTTCCACGACGACTTCGGCAGTCAGCTATCTCCCCATCGGCACCGTCATTAACATTCTCCCGAAGAAAATGCGTGAAGACAAAATCAGCATGAACATTGCCATCACCGTCTCCAGCATCATCGGCACCACCGTCATTCAGGGCAATCCCTATCCGGTGGCCTCCTCGCGAGTTTACGGTGCGCCGGTCGAAGTGGACAATGGCTACACCGTCGCCATTGGCGGTCTGGATGAAGCCAAGGAACAGGTGACCGACCAGGGCATCCCGGTCTTGAACAAAATTCCGGTGCTGGGCTATCTCTTCAAAACCCACTCCAAGGAAAAGAATCACAAAAACCTGATGATCTTCATCACGCCCACGCTGGTTGACGGCAAGGGAGGCGGCCTTCCTGATGTGCCACAGGCCGTGCTGCCCAGAAAGCCGGAGGCATTGATGCCCAAGGTTCCCCGTATTGCTGGCGATGGTGGATTGACCGGTGGCATCGACGCCCTGCCCAATGCCGTGGCTTTCATGGGCCGCGCATCGAATGAAATAGGTCAGGTAATCTCGGAGAATCGCGGCACGAAAGAGGACTGGGACAAGATCAATGATCTCAAAGCATCCGTCCGTCGGCTGGACGCCATCGTTGACCGTTACACGGTGCAGTATCCCCAGCGGACGGATGAACTCCACGGTTATAAATGGCAACTCGGCAAAATCCAGAATGATGTCAGCCGCGCGCGCCAGTCGCTGGTGAAGAAGGGATATTATTGAGTCGGTGCCCGGCACTCACTTGAAAATTTCCGTGAGAAAATTTTTCATCGCCTCCCATGACTTCGCATCCGCATCCGCGTCGTAAGCCGCGCCCTTGGTCTTGTCATTGCCAGCCATTTTTTGCGTGAATGCATGGACGGCACCGGGATATTTGACGAGTTTGTAATCAACCGAGGCGGATTTCATTTCGTTTTCAAAGGCAGCGATATCCTTCGCGGGAACAAAGGGGTCATCCGCACCGTGCAGCGCCAGCACGCGCGCCTTGATCTTTTTGCCATCCTCGGGCGTCGGGGAATCAAGTCCTCCATGGAAGCTGACCACTCCCTTGAGCATGGCCCCGCTGCGGGCCAGTTCGAGCACGCCGGTGCCACCAAAGCAGTAACCGATGGCCGCCAGGCGTTGCGGCTCGGCGTGTTCGTCTTTTTGCAGCACTGCCAGCGCTGCGTTCAAGCGCTCGCGATAGAGCTTCCGGTCGCTTTTATATTTGCCTGCCTCCTGACCGGCAGCCGGGGGCTGCGGCCTAATTCCCTTGCCGTAAATGTCAGCGGCAAACACCGTGTATCCCAGTTCCGCGAGCATCCGGGCACGCATCTTTTCGTAATCGGTCAGTCCGGTCCATTGGTGGACAATGAGCACGGCGGGTTGTTTCCCGGCTTTCGTGTCATCAAACACACGCCAACCCTCGCAGACGACTCCGCCTACTGTGTATTCTACAGACTGCTCACGAATTTCAGCGGGGGAATGTTCCGTTAACACGAAAGACACGGTCAGAAGTAGGAATAGAATATTTTTCATTTAACCAATCTGGGGAAGACTCAATTTTGAGCAAGTTAAAATAAATATTGTAATTAACAAAAATTCCCATATTATAATAGCCACTGTGCGCTAACCCACATTTTCCATGAAGCTTTACCCTGTTTTCCCAACATTTCTTCTGGTTTGTTTCGCAGCAACTGGTCTGCATGGAACCACCATTCAATATCAAGTAACCGACTTGGGAACACTTGGAGGTTCCCAGAGTCAGGCCTATGGGGTCAACAATGCCGGGCAGATGACAGGATATTCTTACACGACCAATGATAACTCCCAACACGCGTTCCTCTATTCCAATGGCGCAATGAGCGATCTGGGCAGTCTCGGCGGTTCTTATAGTCAGGGTTATGGCATTAACCTCGCAGGACAGGTGACGGGCTATTCCGCCGTGGCCAATGATGCGGCCTTGCATGCCTTTGTGTATCAAAATGGAGTCATGACGGACTTGGGCACCCTGGGCGGCACCACCAGCAAAGGCTTCGCCCTAAACGCCGCTGGTCAGTCAACAGGACAGGCTGATGATGCCAGTAATAACGGGCACGCTTTTTTATACTCGAACGGATCAATGACGGACCTGGGCACATTGGGCGGAAGCTTCAGTTATGGATCCAGCATTAATCAAGCCGGGCAAATCGCCGGAACCTCAAACACAACCGGCGACTCCAGTGCCCATGCATTTATCTATCAAAACGGAGCCATGAGCAGCCTCGGAACACTGGGCGGTGACCGCAGCGAAGGCAATGGCATCAACGAATCCGGTCAGGTAACTGGGCTTTCTTATACTGCGAACAACGCCGCCACGCATGCATTCATCTATTCCAACGGCTCCATGACGGATTTAGGAACTCTTGGCGGCAGTTACAGCGCGGGGTTTTCCATTAATAAATCCGGTCAGGCCACCGGATACTCCTACATTGCCAACGATGTCGATGCCCATCCATTCATCTACACCGGTGGCCAAATGCACGATCTTTACACCATCGTCACCGGCGTCAGCAACATTTCCCTGAGCGATGTGGGCACGTCAGTAAATGACTGGGGGCAGATCGTTGCCACCGCCACCGTGAGCAACGGTCAGACCCATGCGGTTTTGCTCTCCCCAATCACGCCATATGTAACCAACACCGGCGCGGCGATCACCGCCAAGGTGGTCTATGGCGTGGATTATAGCGCCATTGGTGGAACCACCAGCAATGCCGGCATGGGCACAGGTGTCCAGCTCGGTGGAGCAGCCGGCTCCAATCAAAATGTAATTCAAACCTTCAGCAGCATCATTCCCGGACTTGCCAGCGATGTCCTGCACTTGAGCGGCACCGCGCCGGACACCATCGTCCTTCGCATGACTTACGACAAGGCCACAGCCATCGCCCTTTTTGGCAGCGAAAATCAGGCCTATCTCGGCTGGCTGGACCCGAACGACAATACATGGAAAAATTCCGTGCTAGGCAATAGCGGTAACAGCACCCCGTTATTTGTCAGTGGTGCCTATGATGCCAATTTGGATTTCATCCTCGGTTACTACGGAGTGGACACCATTAATTCAGAAGTCTGGGCGGTCATCAACCACAACAGCACCTTTGGTGTCATGGGGAATATCCCCGTTCCTGTTCCCGAGCCATCCAGCGCCATACTGGCCGCATTCACGGGCGTAGTGGCAATGATGGCCCGCCGCAGGAAGAGAAACTGAGGGCGAGGTATTAGGCGTTGACTTCACCCAGCGCACATTGCGGTTCAAGGGATTCTCGTTCCATGGTTGCGCATACCAGTTCTCTGGAGCATGGTCTTCACTCGACTTAAACCTTCAGACTGTATTTCCCAAGTGACGCCATCGCGCAAATCCACCGAACCCAAAAAATCCATCCTCCATCGCATTGGAGCGGGCCTCAAAAGAATGGTCGGAGGCGGCAAGAAAAAAGCTGTCGAGCCAGCGCACGAGAAGCATCCCGAAAAACTGCACCCGGCCAAGCATGTCGCGAAAAAGCAAGCGGCGCCGCATGAGGAAAAACCGCGCACCGAAGGCAAGCCGCAGCCCAAGGAGAGACGGCACGAATCATCTCATCGCAACGAACGCCCCGCTAGAAGCGATCAAGGCCGTCCGCCTCGCGGTGGTGGTGGTGGCGGCGGACGTGGTCGCGGACCCCGCCGTGAAGAGCACGATGAACCTCGTCGTCCGGCCACGCGTCATGCGCCCGTGGCTCCTCCATTGCCGCCTGAAGTTCCGCCCGGCCCCTATCCCGAGGCCTTTGGGGTGCTGGGGTTTTCCCCCGCTGTTCTCGCAGGCGTGCGTGACATGGGCTTTGCCACGCCAACCGAAATTCAGGCCAAGGCCGCGCCCATCGTGCTCGGCGGCGGCGATCTCATTGGTGCTTCGCAAACCGGAACCGGAAAGACCGCGGCCTTCGGAATGCCCGCACTCACCCGTCTCGCGGCTCCTGGAAAACTGCGCTGCCTGATCTTGGAACCCACGCGCGAACTCGCGGCGCAAGTCGTCGAGGCCTTTGAAAAATACGGCAAGCACACCGGCCTCCGCACCTTGCTCGTTCACGGCGGCGTCGGCTACGGCACGCAGCGCGATGGATTGGAAAAGGGCGTGGACATCGTCGTCGCCACACCGGGTCGCCTGCTCGATTTCATGCAGGACGGCACCGTCTCGCTCGACTCCATTGAAATCCTCATTCTCGATGAAGTGGATCGGATGCTCGACATGGGCTTCCTGCCGGATGTGCGTCGCATCGTGGAAAAAACTCCGCGCTCGCGCCAGACTCTTTTCTTCTCTGCCACCATGCCGCCGCAGATCACGGGACTGGCCGAGTGGGCCTTGCGCGAACCTGCAACCGTCGAGGTGGGCATCCGCTTTTCCCCGGCGGAAACCGTCAGCCATTATCTCTATCCCGTCGCGCGCGATCAACGCGAAGAATTGCTGCTGGAACTGCTCCGCCGCACGGACTTCCACAGCGTCATGATCTTCACCCGCACCAAGATGGACGCCGACCGCCTATTCGCCTCCATCCGCAATGATGGCGAACACAAAGCCGCCGTCATGCACGGCGACATCGCCCAGCGCGACCGCGAGAAAGCGCTGCAAGACTTCCGCGATGGCAAGGTGGACGTCATCGTCGCCACCGATGTTGCCGCGCGCGGACTCGACATCAGCGGCGTCACCCACGTCATCAACTACATGGTGCCCGAGCACAGTGAAGACTACGTTCACCGCATTGGTAGAACAGGCCGCGCCAAGCAGGAGGGCGATGCCTTCACGCTTTTTTCAGCCGAAGAAATCCCCTATGTCCAATCCATTGAGCGATTGATAGGCCAGACCATCGAGCGCAAAAAACTCGACAACTTCGCCTACAAGTTCACGACAGTTCTCGACAACGAAGACCGCGCGAAGGCCATCATGTTTGGTCGCAAAGGCAAGCGCAGACGGTAAATGGTGGCTTGTCAA
>JAYVZW010000449.1:0-10067 GCA_043783015.1 Verrucomicrobiota bacterium | reverse complement strand
CGCGCGTGCGTTTGTATTTGTCGGGTTCGCCATCTGTAGCGGAAGACAACTCGTCGATGATTCTGCCCATTAACGTCTGCTCTCCATCTTCGTCGAGCATCTCGGCATTGAAGCTGCCGTGAGCGCACCCGAGCAACTTCACGGCCTGCAAAGCGCGATCCGGATCGAGCAGAAAGTCGTAGTCGCTGATACTCGGGAGGACTTGCGACTGCCAACTGTGGTTGCCCGCCAGATCGCCTTCGAGAATCAAGGGCAGCAGCTCAAAGTTCTTGTCTTCGGGCAGCATCGCGTGCAGCCACGTGGCGTAGGCATCGAATTCCGGGTGCGCTTGCTCTGGATCAATGTCGTGGCAGTAAGCGCGGATGAAACCTAGACGCGCGGCCTCATTGGCCCCCAAGAATGAATCGCGCCGGAATAAAGCGAACGACCGCCCCGGCTTTTCTGGCCCCCATCCTATGCCCGTCCCCCCGCACGCCCATTGCAGCCGCTCTGTTGCATCCTGTTTTTGCTGCTCTCCCGCGCCGTTGTGAGAATACGCCTGAGCCCAGAGCGAGAGGGCCTCCTCCCGTTCTCCGACTAGTGCGAGAGCGTCTCCTTGGAGAATCAGCTTTGCCGCCTCCCTCTCGTTGGGAGAAGGCACCTTCTCCGCAGGAGTATCCTCCACTTCCATAGCGCCTTGCGCCTGCAGACAGGCCGTCATCAGAAGCAGTGCAACAAGAGGGAACTTCATGGTTCAGCTTAATGCATTTAAAATGCCTCGGCATATGCTTTTAGGTCGATGATGGTGCTGTCCATAGAATGGGCTTCGGTCGGTGGCGATAGTTTTCTGCGAGGATGTAGCTTACTTCAACGGCGGCATCTTTGGCCACGCTTTGCGTAACATATCCAGCACGGGCTTGCGGGAGTCGGCGGGAAGCCGGGCTAGGTCAGCTTGATGCGCCTTGAGAAAGGCAGACACACTGGCGGCACTGTCTTTTTCCAGCAAAGTCCGCACGAAGTCCGAGCCAAAGGTTTGCGGCTGGCGACTGGTGAGGAAGGCGAGGAAATTATTCCTATATCGGCGCATTCCCGATGCATTTAATTCCATGATGAGAACCGGCAGGATCAATTGGTTCCGCACTTGCTCTTGGGACGTCGTCCAGTCTTGCATGGGCATGGATAGTGTCGGATCGAAATTCTCCGCGTCCCCTAAAAAACCTGCGGCTGCCATCATGGTTGCGAGTTCCAAAGCATGGAGTGCCATACCCTCAATATTCCTCCATGTGTCGTCACGCGTGTCCTGCGGGATGCCAGGGGCCTTGGAAGCAATAATGCAAGGCGTGACCAAGGCGGGGAACTGGGTACCTAATTTAATATAGGTCTCCGCAAGCCCGCTTTCATTAATTTGTTTCTCTGCCGCACGAACCAACTGCAACAAGTGTTCCAACGCCGCACTACCACGTTTCGGGTCCAGTGCTGTCATCTCCGAAATGTTGTCCAGCCACTTCCAGAGCAGATCGCCATACCATTCAATAAAGTCTTTGCTGGTAGGCTCTATATCTTCCAGTCGGTTGGCGGCGAGCAGACGGTCGCATTCCTTGATAACTCGAGCACTTTGGCCGGGAAGCAGGGGTTGCAAGGCCTGGCTCCATGCCTGTGAAGCGGTTGCCAGTTGCAGCCATGAGCCATGGCGAAGACCAAGGAGAATGGTGATTTCCTGATGATGTTCGGCGGGGATTTTCTCCAGGTCAGCTCCGCGCTTCTTGATGAAATTCAGCATTCCGTCCGGCTTGTCTTCCAGCAGTGCCTGCACTATTTCGACGCCGAAAGTAGGCCGCTGTTTTTTCAGGAAGTCGGACACAGCAGCTTTGGTTTGGGGAGTTCTCTGAATCTTCTCCGCAACCTGAGAAAGGAATGTGCTGGTGTAAGCAGGAACACGGATGCAATAGGCACGAAAAGAGGCGGCTTCTTCCAGAAAGTGTCCCGATTGAAGAAACTTCACCGTGCGCTCCGGCGAATTGGTGAAATTAGCTTCGCGTGCAGCTTCATCCTTCAAGTCATCCAATTCGCTAGATTTAGCCTTTTCATTTTCCTCGATGATAATCGGGAAGAGTTCGGGAACACCCGCCGCCAGCGCGCGCCACTGGTTTAACACCTGCTGATGTTGCTTGGGGTTTTCAGCTGGACTTTGCCTGATTAATTTGCCGACCACATGCACCAAGTGCACTGCTTTTTCGATGTCCACTTGAGCAACTTCGTCAAGCAAGAGCAAGGACGGCTCCAAGCATGATTCGGGCGTGTAGTTTAATGAGGCAAGAGAAGGGGCGTGAAAAAACCGCTCCAGCTGTTTCTTGGTTTCAGTGGGGTCGGGGGTGAGCAATGGCTGTAAAATGGCCTTTAATTCCGGGTCTGGTTTCTCAGGATGATTTAGTGGCATCCACGCTTGGCGTAGCGCAATATGAACGGAGCTGCGTCTGTCGGGAGGAATCTTGGAAAAATCCGCCGAGCGTCTGCGGATGAAATCAACGGCCTCCTTGGCGTCCTGGCTGATCATGATCGCGACCAATTCCGAGCCGAATGTTCGCGGTTCTTGCGTCCGCAGTAATTGAAGTGTCTCCTGCTTCAGTTTCGAGTGTTCTTCTGTATCGCTCAAAAGCAGACTCCGCGTGATGCCGCCCAGCAGGGTGGAAGTCCTCTTTTGTGATATGAGAACCGGTTGGAAATCCTCCGCCTCACCTACGAAGCAGTTGGAGGCAAAGAAACCGGCGACCACCTGCTTCCCAGTCCAGGTTCCATTTTGGATCAATCCTGAAATCTGTTCCTTCAATCTGCTTGTCCATATGCCATCGGCCAGGATGCCGGCTTCATCCGCCTGCATGAGAGCGGCGCTAAATAAGTCCGGGACCAATAACAAAGGCTGGAGCAAAGCAGCCAGGGGCTTTTCTGAAGCTGCATAGGCCGGGTTTTTCTGAGTGGGGCTGTCTTTCAAAAGTTCGACGGCTTTCTTCAAGCCAGTAATAGCTTTTCGCGGGTGCTTTTGAGCAGTTGAGGCAATGGCGCTGGCGGCGGCTTGGGCGGCGCGAACGTCATCATTGTTCTCCTTGCCCCACTTGTCTGGGGATAAGATTTCCGCCAGTTGATCTTCCAGCTTGAGTGTCTTCAGCTCACCCTCCGGCAGCAGCGGGCGCAAGGCGGCCATGATGGCATCGTCCATTTCCTCGGTATTGGGATAGCCCTTCAAATTTGCTTTAACCTGGCTGAGCACTTCTTGGCGACGATCTTGATTCATGCCAGTCAGATCCGCGTTGTATCTGGTAAGAAATACAGCCATTGCTTTATCTTTGTCATTATCGAGCAGAGCAAGCACGAGGTCGGCACCAAATGTGCGCGGTTGCCTTTCCTCGAGGTGCTTCTTCAAGGTTTCAAGCGCCGGGCGGTTGCTGCTGTTCATGTTCTGAAAGCCCAATATCATGCCGGCCATGGCCGTTTGTCTTCCATCTTGATCTAAAGGGCGGGCGTTGAAGCTGCCTGCGTCGCCGAGGAAGCCCAGTATCTGCATGGCCTTGATGGTCCGCTTAGGATCGAGGAAATACTCGTGGTTGGTCAGATACCCGAGGAACCCCGACTGCCATTGTCGGTTGTCGGAAAGGGCGTCTTCCAGCACCAAGGGCAGCACTTCGAGATTCAGGTCTTTTGCCAGCACGCTTCGCAGCCAATTCGCGTAGGCTTCGAATTCTGCATCACTTTCATTTTGTTCGTGATCCTGACAAAACTTTTTGATCATCTCACGGCGGTGAGCCTCGCCCTCTCCAAGAAACTGATCGCGCATATGATGGGCAAAGGCCCGCCCCGGATTCTCCGTTTCCCATTTTTTTGTGCCATTTTCACCGCGTGCCCATCGCAGCCGTTCTAAAGCGTCTGGTCTCGGCACGATGCCTTCAATCGCCAAAGTGCGAACCTGGCTCCAATTTGCCAGTGCTTCTTTCCGCTCCCCCGCCAGCGCACTGAGGTCACCGCTGCGCTGCAACTCGTCCATCTCACTGGTATTGGGACAACCCTTCATGCGCTCCAAAATTTGCAGCACCGATTTCAGATGCTCAGGCTCGAGGGCCGCCAATTTGCTGCCGTGTTTTGTCAGGAACTTGTCCAGCGCTTTGTCGTCCTTCCATTGCAGCAGAGTGAGCATGAGGTCGGAGTCCAGAGTCGTGACTGGCAGACTGGCGAGGAATTTTTTGAGCGTTTCGCGCGTGCGCTCGTATTTGTCATCATCGCCATCTCGCACTTGAGTCAGCCGGTCAATGATTTTGAATAGGTGCGTCTGTTCTCCTTCTTCATGGAGCATCCTGACGTTGAAGCCGCGGCCAGCCTTGTTGCCGCCCAGCAACTTCACGACCTGCAAAGCGCGATCCGGGTCGAGCAGATATTCGTAGTTGCTGAGGTCCGGCATGACTTGCGCCTGCCAACTTTGGTTGCCGGCCAGATCGCCCTCGAGCATCAAGGGCAGCAACTCGAAGTTCTTGTCCTCCGGCACCATCTTCTGCAACCACTCGGCGTAGGCGTCGAATTCCGGGTGCCGATGATTATGTTCGGTGTCATCGCAGAACTCGCTGATGAACCTTTTACGAAGCGCTTCGTTGGCTCCGAGGAACGAGTCGCGACGGAAGAAAGCGAACGCCTGTCCCGGCTTCTCAGACCCCAAGCCGCCGATGCCACTGGCCGGGCACGCCCATTGCAGCCGCTCTATTGCATCCCTTTTTTGCTTCTCTCCCGCGTCCTTTTGTGAGCAGGCCTCACTCCAAAGCGACAGGGCCTCTTCCCGATCACCCGCGAGGGCGCGAGCGTCGCCTTTCAAAATCAAATCCGCCGCCCCGGTTTCTGCTGGTGTCAGCTCGACGACATCTTCCGCCGGTGAGTCGTCAGGATCAGGCGGTGCGATCTCAAAGGCTACGTCCGCCCGCACCAAGGCAATGCTAAAAAGCAAAAGTGCGAGAGTGATTTTCATGGTCGGATGATAACACGATTTGTGCCGCGCGCGGATTCAATCGGGCCGCTTCATCTCAAAACGGTCATGTCGTGGACATGTCGCGTGTGAAGCGGGCTGACAATTCATGTCGTAATATGTCCGCCAGAAGGCGGTGAATTCAAATACGAATGAGCCGACCTACCGTGAGGCGCGGATCATGATTATTTAGCTCCGGGAAGCTTCGGCATGTCCGGCCATGCAGCGCGAAGCAATTCCTCCACCGGCCCGCGCGATGCCTCCGGCAGTCGGGCGAAGTCTATTTCGTGCGCTTTGTAAAAAGCAGGCACCGCTTTGGACGGCTTGTCGTCCAGCACGGCTTGAATCATATCAATGCCGAAAGTGCGTGGCTGGTGTTTGGCCAGACTGGCGTAGATAAGTTTTCGAGTTCGGGTGTTGTCTGAATCAGTTAAATAGGTGAGCACTTTATAAAGAATCCGGTCTTTCTGAGGAAGGACGATAGTCGCGACAGTCTTTCTTTCATCATCATCATCAATTCTTCCGTCGATTGACGTGGATAATGAAAGTGACGCATCAAATTTTGCAGCGTCAGCCTTGAACCCAGCGGCATCCATCGTGTTAAAAAAATCCAGTGGGCTGGCTCGCACGTTCATCATGATTTTTTCAGATAAATTGAGTCTGGAAGTCTCAGTTCCGTTGTCTCCGTAAACTGCCGCAAAACAAGGGCGGAAGAGAGAGGGATAAGCTGAGCATAAATCCAAAAAGTATATTGTAGCCTCCCAGTCTTCCTCAAGCTTTTTGTCGGCCATGCGGGAAATTGCCAGCATTTTGTCGAAAGCTTTGCGTCCTTCCATGGGGTCGATAAGCATCATCTCAGAGAGATAAAACACGAACGGCTCAAAAATATTCTTAAGCACCCCTTTGTGATCTTGCTTCTTGAGGCGGGATGCAATGTCATCGGGATTGGCGGCGGCAAGCTGGCGTTGGCAGTTTTCGGACACCCATTTTTTGTGACCCGGCAACACGTCACGCAAAGCCTCGCGCCATTCTTCTGAGGTATTGGCCAGGGCTAGCCACGAGCCTCCACCAAGTTCCGTCAACCGGACTATTTCATGTTGATATTCATGCGGCATTTTGGTCAGTTCGGAACCGTGAGCGGATATGAAGTTCAGCAACCCCGCCGCATCGTCCTCCAAAAGAGTTTTCACAAGATCGACGCCAAAGGTTGGATTTAATTTCTGCAGATAATCGGAAACATGCGCCCTGGTTCGAGGATTAATTCGGATGTCCCTAATGTCCCTGATGAGACTTTCGAGAAAGGAACCATCACCATACTCGGCCAAGGTGCGGAACGAAGATGCGTCACCAAGGAAAAATCCGGACTCTAACAGTGTGATGGCGCGCTCAGGTGAGGCCATTGGATGATAGTTAGATGACACCTCGTGTATCCAGCGGCCTGTTATATCCTCGCCGTGGGCCTGCATTTCCCTTACAACGAACCCGAAAAGCTCAGGTATGCTCGCAGCCGCCTCCCGCCATTCCATGACGTAATTCGTGAGGTCTGGGTCGCTTTCCCGCAGCAGTTTATCGACTTTGCGCACCAAGTCTCTGGCTTTTCCGCTGTCGATTTTTACGAGCGGCTGTAGCAGGTCTTGCGCCGTAATGACGCACGACTGCTACGTATGGTTAATTGACGCAAGAGACCTAGCGGAGATGAACGTCTGGAACTGTCTTTCCACTTCAGTGGGGTCGAGATCAAGTAGCGGGCTTAAAATAGATCTTATTTCAGGATCAATATTATCAGGCCACCTGAGTGAGTTATTTGCTTTACGAAGCGCAGCCAGGACGCCTGGGCGGTGCGAAAGGGGTATCTTAGAAAAAGCGCCCGAGTGTCTTCGAATGAAATCAAGGGCGGCCTTGTCATCGCCACTGATAAGTAGCTCTATTAGCTCCAGTCCGAACGTCAGAGGCTTTCTTTCGCGCAAAAGTTCCAGGATGTTTTTCGCCAAATGCATCCCAGTCCCGGAGTCGATCGTGCGAATTTGACTGCATATTTCGCTAACGGCGCTTCCCGCAGGGTGCCTTCGGGAATATATTGCAATAGGCTGAACATTTGCCGCATCTCCTACAAATATGCTGTCGGTTCCAAAGTAGCACTCCACTATCCGAAATTCCTGCGGCTTGTCCAAATCGTAACTCTCGATTAACGTATACTGTTCTCTGATGCAGCTTTTCAGCCAGTCATTTCCCCCATCGGAGGCCAAAATACCAGAGGCATCTGCCTCTTTCAGGCAGATGTTAAACATGTGCGGTTTGCTGCAAAGTTGTCTGAGGAATTCAGCTACAGGTTTTCTTGATGCGGGACGACTGGGATCGTTTTGGAAAGGCGATTCGTGCATGAGTGTTATTGCTTTCTTCATGCCTGCAACCGCCCTGTCAGCGTGTTTGATCGCTATTTTGCCAACCAGGTCTGCGGCGGCAATTGCAGTAGGGAAATTTTGTAAATAGCGTTTTCGCCATTCGTTTCTGTCACCTAGGTAAGGTGCTTCAATCAGCTTATCGGGAGATAATAAATCCGCCAGTTGGTCTTCCAGCTTATTGGTTTTAAGCTCACCTTCCGGCAGGAGGGGGCGCAAGGCGGCTACTATGGCATCGTCCATTTCCTCGGTGTTTGGATAGTCCTTCAAATTTGCTATGACCAATCCGAGCACTTGATTGCGTCGGTCCTGATTCATCCCTGTCAGATCCGACTTGTATCTTGTTAGAAATGCAGCCAGCACTTTTTCTTGGTCCTTATCGAGCAGAGCAAGCACGAGGTCTGTGCCCATGGTGCGCGGTTGCTTTCCATTGAGCTGCTTCTTCAAGGTTTCAAGAGCCGGACGGTTGCTGCTGCTCATGTTTCGAAAGCCCAACATCATGCCGGCCATGGCCGTTTCTTTTCCATCCTGATCCAAGGGTCGCGCGTTGAAACTCTTTGTGTCTCCCAGGAAGCCCAGTATCTGCATGGCCTTGATGGTCCGTTTAGGATCAAGGAAATTCTCATCGCTGGTGAGATAGCCAAGCAGCCCCGACTGCCATTGTCGGTTGTCGGAAAGGGGGCCCTCCAGCTCTAAGGGCAGCAATTCGAGATTCGGGTCTTTTGGCAGCGCCTTCCGCAGCCAAATGGCGTAGGCGTCAAACGCTTTGTGACTTTCGTTGTGATCGCTGTCCCGGCAAAATTCACGGATCATCGCACGGCGGTGAGCCTCGCCCTCTCCAAGAAACTGATCGCGCATATGATGGGCAAAGGCCCGCCCGGGATTCTCCGTTCCCCGGGCTTTTGTGCCATTCTCGCCGCGCGCCCATCGCAGCCGTTCCAAGGCGTCTGGTCTCGGCACTATTCCTTCAATCGTCAAAGTTCGGACCTGGCCCCAGAGCGCCTTGGCTTTCTCCCGGTCTCCTGCCAGTGCACTGATGTCACCGCTGCGCAGCAACTCGTCCATCACGGACTCTTGTGGACAGCCCTCCATACGTCCCAACATTTTCAGTAGCGTTTTCTGGGGCTCCGGTTCCATGGCCGCCAATTTGCTGCCGTGTTTTGTGAGGAACTTGGCCAGCGCTTTTTCGTCATCCCATTGCAGCAGGGTGAGCATGAGATCGGAATCCAGAGTTGTGACTTTCAGACTGGAGAGGAATTTTTTCAGTGCGGCGCGCGTGCGCTTGTATTTGTCCGGTTCGTCCTCTTGAACGAAAGTTAGCTGGTAGATGATTGCGGACATGAACGTCTCTCCAACTTCATCGAGTATTTTGGCGTTGAAACTGCCGTCAGCCTTACCGCCGCCCAGCAGATTCACGACTTGCAAGGCACGATCCGGGTCGAGCAGAAAGTCGTAGTCGCTGATACGCGATATGACATGCTCCAGCCAAAGGTGGTTCCGCGCCAGATCGCCTTCGAAAATCAAAGGCAGCAACTCGAAGTTCTTGTCATCCCAAAGCATTTTTATCAGCCACCAGGCGTAGGCATCGAATTCCAAGTGGGGTTGATTATGTTCGGTGTCATCGCAGAACTCGCTGATGAACCTTTTACGAAGGGCTTCGTTGGCTCCCAGGAAAAGATTGCGCCGATAGATGGCGAAGACCTTTCCCGGCTGCTCCGGCCCCCATCCAGTTCCTTTCCCCGCGCATGCCCATTGCAGCCGATCTATTGCACCCTGTTTTTGCTTCTCACCCGCGCCCTTTTTGGAGTAGGCCTCACTCCAGAGCGACAGGGCGTTTTCCCGATCGCCCGCCACCGCGCTGGCGTCGCCTTTCAAAATCAAATCCTCCACGTTGCGTTCCTCTTGTTCCAACTCGACCTCCGCCGGTGGGTTGTCGGGCTTAAACTGTGCGATCTCAAATGGCACGTCTGCCCGCACCAAGGCTGTGATGAAAAGCAAAAGTGCGGGTGTAATTTTCATGGACGGAATATATCACGGATTGTTGCGCGCGGCTTCAATCAGGACGCTTCATCTCAAAACGGTCGCGCGTTCGGCAATACCAGTGCGGACTGGCCATGCGGCCCACCACATGAAACAATTCACTGCGAATGCGCATCTTCTCGGCGTCGAACAGTTCATCGCGCACATGAATTCTTTTGACCAGCCCGATGATGAGCCGGTTGTCGCCGATCTGCAACGTGCCCCATTCCGCGCATTCGAGGCTGGCGGGGGCTTCCTTGATCCGCGGTGGTCGCACGGAAGTTGAAGGAAGGGTGCTCAATCCCGCGCGCGTGAGTTCGCTTTCGCCATAGGGGAGTGATGCGGCGGTCACATTCATCGCTTCTGCGAGATATTCATCCACGAGGTTGACTACAAACTCATGATTCAGCCGCACATTACGCGCGGTGTCCTTTGGCGTGCCATCATCGCGATCACTCGGGCAAAAACCCACGATGGGCGGGTCGGCGCCGAGCACATTGAAAAAGCTGAACGGCGCAGCATTGACCACGCCATCGGGGCCGAGAGTGGTCACCAAGGCAATGGGGCGCGGGGTGACGAGTGACGCGAGCATGGCGTAAGCACGGTCGGCATGTTTTCCTTCGAGATCGAGTTCCATGGGTGGAGATACGATTTCGCTGTGCCTTGTAAAT
>JAYVZW010000448.1:0-10104 GCA_043783015.1 Verrucomicrobiota bacterium | reverse complement strand
CCGAAGCCCATCGAGCCGCTGCCGTCAATGAGGAGGCAGAGACGCAGGTTGGTGTCGGCCTCAAACTCCTTGATATAAAAACGATCCGAGCGCCCCCACATGCGCCAGTCAAGACGACGCGTGTCATCGCCCGGCACATATTTTCGATACTGGGCGAACTCTAATGAAGAACCGCGAACCGGGCTGCGATGCCGGCCCGAGACGCCGCCCATCATCGCGTGCCGCGCGTGCAAGGGCAGCGAAAGCAATCGTGCGAGGACTACTGGATCGATGAAATCGCGTTGATTCAAGGCGGACATGTCAGTTCAAATCAGAAAGTTTAGCGTCGCTCCAGCACAGCACGACCTTCATTGTGTTTCTGCAAATTTTTCGTCAGAAAAAACTTCTGCTTCTCGGTGTCGTAAATGCAGCGCCAGTCATCGACGTGATTCCGGCTGTCAGCATGACCCCTGAGTGTTAGCAAAAGCGCGCCGGGCCGGTCTTCGAGCCACTGCACGCAATCGACATAGGAGTGATCGAATCCCGTCCCGCTGAATCCGTTTTGCTGGCAAAAAAATCCCCAAGCTCCGTCGCTCAGATCAACGGACATCTTGTAATCAAGTTCGCCCTTTTTGTTAAAGAGAAGGGCGCAGGCTTCATTGCTCAACCGGTGATCGTTAACCACCAGCCACTCTTCATCCCCTGAAAATACAACATCGGCAACGCGATAGTGTGTGAACAAAAGTTCCTTCTTGCCAGCATCACGAGCAGAGACCAGACAGATGAGACGGGTGTCGGATGATTTTGCCCCTCCATCATTCAGCCGCTCTTCTATGACGATCATGTCCCCCTTCGGAGACTTTTGTTGCGCAATCGCGCTCACGGCGGCAGCGAGCATCGCCAAAGCCACGAAAGGATGAACGCGGGCGCTGGTCACAGAGAGTTGTCGGTTCGAGTTCAAAGACGATTTTGAAATCAGTCTTCCTTGCTCAGTTCATCCAGCAGTCGCTTGATCACATCGCGGCTGGTGATGCCTTGTGACTCGGCGGTGAAGGTGGTGATCACGCGGTGACGCAACACCGCATCAGCCACTTCGGTCACGTCTTCCAGACGCACCATGTAACTGCCGAGAAGTGCAGCGCGGGCCTTGGCTCCGAGAATGAGATATTGCACGGCGCGCGGCCCGGCGCCCCAGCCGACCAATGGCTTGAGCCAGGCGGGCGCGTCAGCGCTGTTCGGACGGGTGCGGCGCACCAGATCAACGGCAAATTCATAGATGTGTCCGGCCACTGGCACCCGGCGCACTAGGTCTTGAAAGCCCTTAACCTTCGCGCCATCAAGAATGTGATCCAGCCTTGGCACCGAGGCACCGGTGGTGGTGCGGGCAATTTGAATCTCCTCGTCGCGCGTGGGATAATCCACGCCGATCATGAACATGAAACGGTCGAGCTGAGCCTCGGGCAGCGGATAGGTTCCTTCCTGTTCAATGGGATTCTGCGTCGCGAGCACGAAGAAAGGTTCATCCAGCGTGTAAGTGCGGCCCGCGACCGTGACACGGTGTTCCTGCATGGCCTCGAGCATGGCCGCCTGCGTCTTGGCCGGGGCACGGTTAATTTCGTCGGCCAGCACGATGTTGGCGAACACCGGTCCTTTGGCGAATTCAAAGGCGCGATGGCCGCCGGGAAGTTCCTGAAGAATGTCCGTGCCGGTGATGTCCATGGGCATCAAGTCCGGCGTGAACTGGATGCGATTGAAGGAAAGCGACATCGTTTCCGCGAGACGGCTGATGAGCAATGTCTTGGCCAGTCCAGGCACGCCCATGAGCAACGAGTGACCGCGAGCGAAGAGGCAGATCGCGAGTTCCTCGATCACCGACTGCTGGCCGACGATGATTTTTTTCAGTTCGTCGGTTAGCCGTTTATACACCTGACGGAGTTCATCAATGGCGGCGACATCATCTTGCGGCAGTGGATCGGCAGATTGGGCGGGTTCGGACATAGGAAGAATAATTTAGTGCGGGTTATGGAGAAACTGCAAACGAGAAAACGCTCGCAACCAAACAATAACGCACCCTTGCCGAAAAACTTTGAAATTATCTGAAATCAATGTGCACCCGATCCTCGCAAGACTGCGGGCAGGGTTTTACACATGATTTTCAAATCCAGCCAGAGCGACCAGTTGTCGATGTATTTCAAATCTAGCGCGACCCATTCTTCAAAGCTGTCAATGCGGTTGCGCCCCATGATCTGCCATAGACAGGTGAGGCCCGGCTTCACGCTGAGCCGACGGCGCTGGGCGTGTTTTTCAATGCGATCAATCTCATAAAGCGGCAGCGGGCGCGGGCCGACCAGGCTCATTTCACCCTTCAGCACATTGATGAGCTGCGGCAGTTCATCAATGCTCAGGCGGCGCAGCCAGCGCCCGAAGGCAAACACGCGCGGATCATCTTTGACTTTAAAGACAGGCCCGGACATTTCATTTTGATCGTCCATTTTCGGTCGCAATTCCTCCGCGTCCAGACACATGGTGCGGAATTTAAACATGCGGAACGGCTTGCCATAGCGGCCAGCCCGGTCCTGTGAAAAATAGATGGGGCCGCGTGAACCAAGCCAGATGCCGGTCATGGCCAGAACCCAGAGCGGGGCAGTGAGCACAAGCAGCAGGAGTGAGCCCAGCCGGTCGAAAACATCCTTGAACCAAAGCGCCCACGATACATCCGGCATGGTCTGGAAGACGATCATGAGCCGGCCGCCGAGCACATCGAATGTGGGCCGCGCAATCGTGGTTTGCAGAAAATCCGCGCTGATCCATGAGGCCACACCTTCGGTCTCGCAGATTTGCACCGCTTCTTCGATCTTGCTGAAATGAACATGCTGCGCCGCGAAGACCACCCGCGAGACGGATTTTTCATGGAGCAATTCCACCAAACGCGAACCCGGCTCATGTGTGACATCGAACTCACCGACAATATTAATTTCTGCAAGCTGATCCTCTGTCATGATCGCGATCATGCGCTTTGTATCTTCGGATGGTCCAGCCAGCAACACGCGCTCACGACTGGCGTGACCAGATATCAAGCGACGGCGCATAATTCCTTTGATGACCTGTTCCTTGATCAGAAGAGTGACGCCCCCGAAAATTCCAGTAAGCGCAAGCACCGCACGACTGTGAATCTCCCAACGGAAAAATATCTGGAAAAAACCAATCATCACCCCTACTCGCAACAGCGTCGCGGCCAGCTGACGCAAGCTTTCGCCCAAGGTCTTGTTCAAGATGTTTTTGTAAAACCCGCGTGATTCCAAAACCAAAGGCGTGAATGGCGCGATGATCGCCAAAATCCAGAAGAAATGGGCAAAGCCAGGCACCGGCTCCATGCCCGGGAACAGGCTCGGGCCGATCACGGCACGCAGCCGATGACTGATGAAAAGGCAGCCCGAAAGGATGACGAAATCAGCCAGCTGACTGAGCTGGAGATTGATTTCTTGACGTCGCCCGATCATACTGTGAGTAAGATACTTACTTAAATAGTGTTAAGTATTTTTCAATAATTAGCAGAAATTCGATAATGCCTCAACTGGAAACCAACAAAAGTTTGCTCGCCAGCCCTTCGCCGCTCGTCGTCGGAGTGGTTTCCTCCGCCCATACGTTAGATGGCATCCTCTCTACCAACCTCACTTTGGCTGACTGCGATCTCATCGAACTCCGGCTGGATATGATCAATCTTCCAGTTGATGAACTTCATGCTCACGCCGCCCGATTGTCACTGCCTCTTCTCATCACCGCCAGACACCCCGATGAGGGCGGGCAGGGTAATCTGGACAGCGCGCGTCGCTCCTCGCTACTCGATGCCCATCTTGATCTCGCCACATTCGTGGATGTCGAACTGCGCAGCGCGCTTGATCTCCAGCCGTTGATTAAAAAAGCAAAATCGCGGCGCGTCTCTGTGGTCGGATCGTTTCATGATTTCAATGGCACACCATCGGATGAAGTGCTGCTGGGAGCCATCGACATGGCCCTGCAATTCCAGTTCGATGCGGTTAAAATTGCCACCACGCTGCGCAGCCCGGGCGATCTCGCGCGACTGCTGAAACTTCTCGACGGCCCCCGGCGGATGCCAGTCAGCATCATGGGCATGGGGCCGCTGGGGCGGGCTTCCCGCATCGTCCTGGCCAAATGCGGCTCCGTCCTCAATTACGGACATCTGGGAGAATCCAATGCTCCCGGACAGTTGGCGGCAAGGCAGTTGAAGGATATTTTGCTCGGTTTGTAGCCCGCACTGAATCTAGCCAAGGTGGGGCGGAAGTTTCTTCAGGCAGGAACGCCGAAGCCTCGGGCAAAAACATGTGCGTCTCAGGCGAAAATGCGCCATCTACAGTCAAAGCGGACATTTCCTCTGGCAAGGATGCAGATTCTTTAGGAAAGACCTTGAAAGTCTTGGGCAATATTCCTGCCACCTTGGGCGAAACCCTTGCAATCCTAGGCATGACGCCATCGCCTTGCCGAAGGCAGCAAAACTTTTAGGCAAAGCGCGCACCGTCTTGCCCAAAACTTCGGCAAACTTGGGCAAGGAAATAGCCTATCAGGCAAAAGCTACGAAGGTTTAGGCAAGGAATCCAATGTCTTGGGCAAAGAATTCACGGTCTGTAGCCGCCTCCAGCCGTGCCCCTTCTTACCAGTTGTCACCTACGACAAACGAAGGCGTTTTATCTGGAACGCCTAGCTCGTTGTATGTCTCTCCATCATCACCGATTACCTTTACGTTTAAGACCTTTGCAATTTCACACATGCGCAACAGAACCTGTCTAGTCGGCTTTTTCACAGAAATTTGTCCGTCGGAATAGAAAAAGTATCTACACGCACCTCTGCGACACATCGCCTTAGCATCCTCGTCTTCCGAGTCGCTGACATCCCCAATAACAAAGTCATTGTATTGATCTGCTGCAAGTTTCCACTCTGCAAGCGAAATCGCAGGAGGACCAAAATCAGACCAGTTGTTACGTCTAGTTATGTGAATTTCGTATCCCATTGTGTGATCAGGCTATTCCAGAACGTCACCATTACGAAACCGAAGTTGCACATTTGGCGCAACACCAGCAGAACGTTCAATACACCGTTGTTTTACTTCGGAACTCCATGACGGATTTCCAGTGACATCCACAATCAGTTGATCTCCCATTTTTGATGCTGTTTTAGAAGCTTTTTGGGAAACATTTCGACTTATTGCTTCAGCGAGCGACATTCGGGTTCGGTGCCATTCAGGACCGACTCGAATGACACTTATTTACTATCACTCAACGGTTTCCAACTTAAATCGCGCATATATTTTTGATCTGGATTTGCTAATGGATCACGAAACAAAGGTTTCGATGTGCCAAGTTGTAGAAAGTTTCGTTGTGCTAGCCGAAGAGAAATCCGATTCGGTCCATTGTCATCATCTGGGCTACTGTTCTGGAACTCATCATACTCCCACCCACAAATTGGACAGATATCCCATTCGTCAGTTATTGTCATGTAGCCACAAGCAGGGCATGTGAAAAAATCTGAATTCACTGGAGCAAGGTTACAATGTTTTGACGATTGAAATAGGCTAGACGTTCAGCGGGCGTTCCATTGCGGATGAAAAACGTCTTCATCGCGCCCGCCTCATTCCCTGAAAGCATTTTCACTGCGAGTTCAACAGTCTGCAAGTCAATCGCAACCCTCTCCAGTTCACAAGTCTTTCCTGCACGAGTGACTATTTTCATTGAGACTTTTGACTCGTCAATGAACGCTCCTTGCCCATTTCACATAATCCATTCCGCTGGTAATGAGTTTTTACCGTATTCTTAGAGGGCTACCCCAATCCTTAGCAAACGCTCGCGTAGCGTCTCGGTAACTTCTTTACCTGCAAGCCACTGCGCACGCAACTCCTGCCATTTCTTTTCGTGAGTATATCCATCCACCAGTTTTTTATTAGATACTTCATCGTCAAATCCATATTCAATGCCACAATCGGGACAAATCTCGTAGGAAGCTGAACCATTGCTAGAATAGGGTAAATCAACTTCAGTCGAACCACATACTGGACAGCAATAGACATTTTCTCCGAGTTGGATGAGTATGGCCTCATCCCCTTTCGCAAACACTACCTTCAGTCTTCTGGGATACATGGCTATTTCAATGTCACGTATCTATTTTTCAAAGATACGGAGCTTGGAATGTGCACAATATATTTCCAGCATAACAAAAGGTTGCTCCAACCAGTTATTCAAAGACAACAGGCCACCATTTGGCTTTCAGTTTTTTCGTCGCACACCACTGTTGAAAACGTTGCGAACAGATCATGTAAGGCTCACGGAGAAAATCCGGACCAGACCCAAAATGCTCCGATGTGAGGGCTACATCAAAATCACCATGAGCCTCCACAGCCTTCAAGCCAAAGCGCAACAACCAAGGTGTGTATATGTCATCCACCCAGAATCCCGCATGCACCGGCGGTTCGGCAGTCTTGTCCAGCAACGGGTTCAGCACAGGCGGGAGTATGATATCGCTTCTCAATTCCCAAAGTGAATCTACCGGCGGGACCTTGCCAGTTATCCTGACTGGAACAAAGGACAATCCATCAAAGTTCTGACTTTCAAACTCCCTGCGCAAGGTTCCGGTGCAGACCAGACTGCGGGAACTTTGAAATCTTCCAAAGGTTTGGCGGCTCAGGTTCCGCCGTTGCGCTTCGAGAACCCCGTCTTTTTCACGGCTTCCCATCGTGGAAATGATGGACTCCGGCCAGCAGATGCAGAATCTGGCCCGCTGAACTTCATCGGGATCAAACTTCCGCTCCCCACTCATCTGGATGCGTGTCGGGTCATTATATGGAACACGCGAAGCGTTGCTCCAGTTGGCTGTTATCCCATGCTCATCAAGAAATTTAAGAATGTCCTGAAGTGTAGGAGAATCCTTTTCCAAATGGATATGCAGTCCGCGCAACGGCGGTTTCTGAAGCTCTGGCCAGCGTCTCAGGACTTCTGCGTAGATTTCATCTGGAACATGTTCAGTTGTTCCTGCGTGCGAAGGATGAACAATCTGGCGTATGGCAAAGTTTACAAATAACTTCATGGCAAGACACCGTGAGATTGAAACCAAGCCTTTGCCGCCAACTCCATAGCAGTTTCACCTTCGTCAAAGTAATATTGAACGATCATCTGCGCTCTGTCAGATTGACTGGCGCCGAGATAACCAGGATTTCGTAATATCCGCTGGTTCATTCCTTCCTTGACACCTGGAACTCCATTTGTCATGAGCCGATGAGCTTGTTTGTCCATCGCGTGACCAGGCACACCATCAATTTTAAGCACGCTCTGAGTGGCCTTGTTGTAGTCTTTGACAAATGCTTGTGGAACAATGTGATGCACTTCGATCCCATCGGGTGTTTTTACCCCCTTGAGAATATCATTGAAATATTTTTTGTTCCAGTCTTCCACCGTTGGAAGATCCTCCACTTTTGCTATTTTTCCCCGAGCGAAATCCGCGAGTGATTTGTCACTCACCTCCTTGGCCGCCTCCCGCCAGTTTGTTTCGCTGACTCCGTGCTTTCCAAGAAGTTCCTTCTTCGTTTCGAGCAATGCTGCAAAACGTTTTTCCGCAAGTTGATCGAGGTTCCCTTCGCCCTTTCCTAGCGCTTTGGCTTTCTTGAAGAAGACAGAGGCAATCTTGTCCTTCGCCGGACAGTCGTTATGCACCCACACCCCCACCTCACCAGCAAAGTAAGTGTGGAAGTCCTCGACCTCAAAGTTGTAGGTCGTGAATATCCCGCCTACAAGTGCCCGCTCCAGCACCTTGCCCATAACCTCCGCTGTGCCGCCATCCGCCAGTAAGAGCAGGTCGCCGATTTGCAACTGCTCTGCAGGCACGAAACTGGGCTGCATGCGGTTGATCACCCAGAATGGATGCGGGCCGGTCACGCCGAGAGTTTCCACGCCAAGGCTACGGACAAGAGTATCCGCACTCCCGTCCGGAGGGCCGCGCACTGCGTAGGTCAGGTGATAAATTCCCGTGGGATGAGTGGTGAAGGTCTGGACGACGCACTTCCAACCTTCCTCACCCGTAAACTCATCGCGCGACCACACTTCCATGCCCGCGCGGATGTCCTCGATGTTCTTCAGGCCTGACTTGCTCTTGATCTTAGTGCCGGACAGGAAGCACATCTTGGTGGCCTTCAGCGCGACACTGAGCTTACTGGCGACACTGGTTGCCTTGGGAGTCAAGACGGTTACATTTCCAAGCTTTGTCAGAAATTCCGCCTTCGTCATCTGGAGAATCTGCCCTGACTTGGTGAATGGCAGAATGATCGCGCCTGCTTCGAAGATTATCCTTCCTGCACGGTAACCACGGACGCCTTTAGACTCGTTGCGAAGATCGCTCATGGTTTCTGCCAAAACTTCGGAGCAGAACATGGCGATCAGTTTGTTGGTCTCAGAGCCGTGGGTGAGTGCGTCATTGACCATGCCAATATCTCCCGTGAGAAGGCCAATCTGAATCTCTTCCAGCGTTTTTGCGTTTTCCCACCCCCATTTGGCCAGAGTCGTCGCCGTGGAGACGACCATCTCGTTGATTTCCACGTTCGGTTTTCCTACCTCGACAATCATGTCCACGGTCTTGTCCGTGTCGGCCCCCACGAGCCATTCGCCAAAAAACTTGACTTCCAGAACCGCCGCCACAAGGCCGCGTCCAAGATATTTCGTGGCTCCGACGACCGGTTTTACGGTTGCTCCCACTAGGTCAACCCCGCCTGCGCCAAGCCCTATGCAGAAACCTTCGACAAAACCGGTGTTGTTCTTCTTAATGTAAGCAATGTATTCATTTTCATTCTGCTTGACGCTTTCTGGTGGTTTCGGTGTTTCCGTCGGGCGGCAGGAAACGATGGCCAGCTGATCGTTATCTTTGCGATGGCCGAGGTATTTGCCGTTCTTCTTATCTTTTTTGAAGGCCACGCGCTCGCCGTTTTTCATCTCAACTTCCGTGCCCTCAGCCAGGTCCAAGTCAGGAGGCAGGGTCAGCTCCAAGGCATAGGCATAAAATTCACCCCCGTTAGACTGGTCAATGGATTCAGGATAGTCTGCCTCCACAGCGGGCGCGGGTGGCTGCGGATCATTGCCGCCGCCGCCAGCACCACCACCTCCGCCTGGCGGATTATTAGGCCCTGGTGGATTATTGGGATCGTTCCCGGATCCGCCGCCGGAGTAAGTCACGATGCCTCCGTTGAACAAGCCGCTCCTGACTGAAGATTCTCCCAGCGCAACAGTGAGCGGAGTTGCGCCATTGATGACTAGAGTGGCCGTAAGTCTGTCCCGCTTGTCCAGTGATAAGTTAGCCATGCCAGCTAGCTTGAGACGGGTGCGGACAATTGTATTGTCATCAGGCAGAAAAATACCGCTGCCAGGGGCGGTCTCAGTCATTTTCAAATCGGGAGAAAGCGCACCACCAGAGCTATAATTCACTACTGCCTTCTGAACCTGCCCCGTTGCGGCGACCGGTCCGGCAAGCTGCACTTTCAATGAAAAATCACCAGCCTGCCAATTATTGCCACCGTCGTTCTCATCAACGTTCTGGAGACGAACTGCCGCCGCCCAGACGTGATAGCCGGGAATGTTATAAACCTTGTCCCGCGCGATAAACTTGAAGACATTGTTACCTTCTACCAAGGGGACGTTGGCAATTACCGTTTGGAAACTGCCCGCATAGGGATAGGGATGTCCTACGGAGCCGTGGTCGCCCTTGGTAGAATTCACCGGGATGGCCGAATGCGGTGCGGCAGCGTCATTGACATAGAACTGAACTTCATCAATCTGACCTTCAGCTCCGGGAATGGTGTCGCAAGCTTGGGAAATCAGAGTTCCGCTCACTGTCAAGTCACCGAAGATTTTCCCATCTGCCTGCACGTGGATGTTCTTGATAGGTTGAAGATTTGTAACCGTGATCACAGGGGAAGGCATGGAAGTCGCCAACGGAGTGACGTCACCAATGCTCCCGTCAGGATTCAACTGTCTGGTTTTGATTTCCAGCGGGGTAAGTTTTACCTCGGCAATCAATGCCCCGTAAGTCACATCCGACAGTGGCTCAAAAGCAACCCATACATCCGGCTGAGCATCC
>JAYVZW010000447.1:0-3375 GCA_043783015.1 Verrucomicrobiota bacterium | reverse complement strand
ATATTGCTTTACCTGGCATTCACCTACGGAGCGGGTGTGACCCTCGGTTCGCTCATGGGTTTCCTCGGCGGCATCTTTGATCTCATCATGCAGCGCATCATTGAGATCATCGAGGAACTTCCGTTTCTCTATATTGTGATGATCGTCGTCAGCATTGTGACCGTCGCGGAAATCAGCCTGCCGGTTCTGCTCGGAGTCATCTGTCTGTTCTCATGGACCAGCCTGACTTATTCGCTGCGCGCGCTGGCTTACAAGGAAAAGGAGCGTGACTATGTCGCTGCTGCGCGGCTTCAGGGCGCGGGCACCTGGCGCATCCTCACACGTTATCTGTTGCCGAACATGCTGGCGACGGTGGTGACTTATGTGCCTTTCAGCGTCGCTGGAATCATCTCGTCACTGACCGCGCTCTCTTTCCTCGGATTCGGGCTGCCCGAGACTTATGCCTCATGGGGCTGGCTCTTTGATGACGGCATGAATCATCTCAACGCACTGTGGATATCCCTTTCCATGTTCGTCGCCATGGTCTTCGTGCTGATTCTCGTTACTTTCGTTGGCGAGGCCTTGCGGGAAGCGTTTGATCCGAAAAAATTCACGACTTACCAATGAGATACAATATTGGAAGATTCAAGATACATGACCGGAGCCTGGCTTTGAAAGCGATCAGGTTGTTGTTTTCTTGTGTCTTATATCTTCCAGTCTTGCATCTTTCCGCAGCCGACTTTCCTTCGTATGACGGCACGAAGGAACGCGATGCATTCTGGGACTATTACAACAGGAAACTGCTGGCCCAGTTTCAGGACGAAGAAAAACGACTGGCACGCGAGCTGGCCAAAGCGGCGGAGCCAGAGAAGGCCGGCTTGGAGACGCAGATCAAGGCAACCCGTGAGCGCTTGCTGAAGCCCGAATTCTTCACCTTTGCGAAGCCGGAAGATTTGCCTCAAGACCTCAAGTGGGAGGATGGCATGTCCGAGCCGGAGATCGGTGACAAGCAGGCGAAAAAGGGCGGCACCATGCATCAATACGTCCTCTCGTTTCCGCCCACGCTGCGAGTTCTGGGAGAGAACAACAACAGCTCCTTTCGCGGCTATCATTACGATGATGTTGAGATGTCGCTGATCAGTCTGCATCCCGATACTGGCCGGGTTATTCCGGCCATCGCCAGCCAATGGGCGGTATCAACAGACAATCGCACCGTGTATTTCCGCCTCGATCCCGCCGCCCGGTTTTCCAATGGCGATCCGGTTGAGGCGGAGGACTTCTTTAACGAGTTTTACATGCAGCTCAGCGAGTATCCGAAGAATCCTTTCGGCAATGAGTGGTATTCCTCAAACTACACCAATATCACCCGCTACGACGCGCATACACTCTCCATCACGCTGACCGAGGGCAAGCCGCTGGCGCCATATTTTGTGAACATCTTTCCCATGTCACGCCGCTTCTACTCGGAGTTCGGGCCTGACTTCGAGCAGCGCTACCAGTGGCGCTGCCGTCCGACGAGCGGACCTTATGTCATCAGGGAGGAAGACATCAAATTCGGTCGGAGCGTGACCCTCACCCGGGTGAAGGACTGGTGGGCCAGTGACAAAAAGTTTTATAAGAACCGCTTCAATGTGGATCGTATCATCTATCGGGTGGTGCGATTGCAGGAAAAAGTGCTGGAGCTTTTCCGCCAGGGCGAGATCGACGCGGAGGAACTTATGATGGGCGTTCCCGAATACTGGTATGAAAAGATGGAAATACCGGAGGTCTTCAATGGTTACATCCAGAAAGCGAAGTTCTACAACGTCTGGCCCAGTTCGCAGGCTGGACTCTGGCTCAACACGGCGGTGTATCCCCTGAACAACAAGGAACTGCGCGTCGGTCTTTGCTACGCGACGAATTATCAGAAGGTCATCGACTTCGATTTGCGCGGTGACTTCCAACGGCTCAACTCCTTTGCGCAGGGCTACCCTTTGCTGGGAGATGCGCCGATCCAGTCGCGGAATTTCGAGGTGAACAAAGCGCGTGAGCAGTTCGCCAGGGCCGGTTATACCAAGACCGGTCCTGACGGGGTTCTCATCAACGACAAGGGCGAGCGGCTTTCACTGACGATTCTCCATCGCAAAGCGGAAATTGTGCAGAAAGTGATGCAACGGCTGAAGGAGGAGGCGCTCAAGTGCGGCCTCGAATACAAGCTGGAAGGCATGGACAGCACCGCCTACTTCCAGAAGGCAACGCAGAAAAAGCATCAGATGGTATCGGTGGCCTTCAATGCGCAGCCGCCGACCCCGGATCATTACCAGTATTTCTTCTCCAAGGACGCTTACATGGAAGACGGGAAAACGCCCCGACCCAACACCAACAACCTTTGCAGCTTCGCCGATCCACGCATGGACAAGTTCTGCGAAGCGGAGCGCCGGGCCACATCGATCGAAGAAATGCGCCGGGCATCCTGGGGCGCAGACCAGATCATACATGACGAGGCGGTATGGATTCCCGGTTATGAACAAAATTATTATCGGGTGGCCTGCTGGCGCTGGGTGAAGTGGCCCGCCAATTCTTTCAACGTCGCGGTGAGCAGTCTGGCGATGCAGAATCACGTCCATTGGATTGATGAAGACGTGAAACGCGAGACTGAAAAGGCCATGCGTGAAGGAAAAACCTTTCCGGAAATGGACCAGGTTTTTGATCAAAACTTGAAATCAGGGGACAAGAAATAATGGCCGATCCGCTTCTCAGTGTTCGCAATCTGCGCGTGGGTTTTCAGACCGACGACGGCATGCTCACGGCGGTTGATGACGTGAGCTTTTCCATCGAGGCGGGGAAAACATTGGGCATCGTGGGAGAAAGCGGCTGTGGCAAGAGCGTCACGGCGATGAGCATCATGCGCCTCCTTCCACAACCTGCTGGAAAAATACTCGGCGGCGAGGTCATGTTCGGAGGGCGCGACCTTGCCAGATTGCCGCTCGAAGAAATGCGCAAGGTTCGCGGCAATGACATTACCATGATCTTCCAAGAGCCAATGACAGCGCTGAACCCCGTCCATTGCGTGGGCCGGCAGATTACTGAAGCCATCATGCTCCACAAGTCCATGTCCGCCAAGGCTGCCCTGCACCGCGCCGTGGAACTGATGGAGTGGGTTGGAATTCCTGCACCGGAACAGCGGATTAATGAGTTCCCGCATCAGCTCAGCGGCGGCATGAGACAGCGCGTCATGATCGCGATGGCGCTCTCATGCAACCCGCAGGTGCTGATCGCGGACGAACCCTCCACCGCTCTGGATGTTACCGTGCAGGCGCAGATTTTGGAATTGCTCAAACGCTTGCAACGCGAGACGGGCATGGCCGTGATACTCATCACGCATGATCTGGGCGTGGTCGCGGAAACTTGTGATGA
>JAYVZW010000446.1:0-3397 GCA_043783015.1 Verrucomicrobiota bacterium | reverse complement strand
CCTCGGAAACGTATTTTTCCAGCAGCTTCGTCAGGCTGGAGACGATGTCCGGATGCTGCTTGTATTCGTTCGTTCGTTCGCCGACGTCCCTGCTCATGTCATAAAGCTGTGCGGGCGTATCGGCCCCGCCACCCTGGCTCCAGCCACCGGAGTCCGCGCAGAACTCCAGTTTCCACTGGCCCTGTCGGATGGCGAAGTTGCCTTTGATCGAATGATGCACCACCGCTTCGCGCACCGGTTCTTTCGCGGTGCTCAGCAGCACTGGCAGAATGCTCACACTGTCCTCACCGGCATTGACCGGGAGTTTGGCGCCGACAATCTCCGCGCTGGTAGCCATGAGATCAGTGAGGCAGGTAATTTGATCCGTGCGGCTTCCGGCTTTGATTTTAGCAGGCCAGCGTGCGATGAACGGGATGCGGTGCCCGCCGTCCCAAATGTCCGACTTGTAGCCGCGCCGCAGTTCGCTGGGGAAATGTCCCTTGCCCTCCAGTTCATCCACATTCGCCGCCGGTGAGCAGCCGTTATCGCTGGTGAAAAATACGAGCGTGTTGTCCGCGATGCCCGTTTTGTCGAGTGCCGCGAGCACTTGTCCCAATGCCCAGTCGGTTTCCATCACGAAGTCGCCGTAGGGGCTCAGGCCGCTTTTGCCCTGCCATTCCTTGGTGGGCAGGATGGGCGTGTGTGGCGAGGTCAACGTCAGGTAGAGAAAGAACGGTTTCCCCGACTTCTCATGCTGGCCAATGAATGTTGCAGCCTTGCGTGCCAGTGTGGGTAACACGTCTGCTGCCTCGAAGCCCGGAGCCGCAGGTCCCTTGCGCAACCATTGCTTCTGCACCGTCGGCGCCTCGGTGAAGCGGTCATTCTCGATAAATGCGAAGGGTGGCATATCCAACGACGCGCTGATGCCAAAGTAGTAATCGAACCCGCGCGTCACCGGCCCGTCCTTGACCGCTGCGTTGGGATTTTTCTGATCAATCGTCATGCCGAGATGCCATTTGCCGATACATGCAGTTGCATAGCCCTGCTGTTTGAGAAAGGCCGGGACGGTCAGTCGATCTTTGGCGATGAGCGGCTCGCTGTAACCCCCAAGCACGCCTTTTTGCAAATGCGTGCGCCAGTTGTAGCGCCCGGTCATGATGCCATATCGCGTCGGCGTGCAGACGGACGAACTCGAATGAGCCTCCGTGAAAATCATTCCGCCCGCAGCGAGACGGTCAATGTTCGGCGTGGCGATCTTGCTGCGCTCGACGCCGAGGCATTTCACATCGCCGTAGCCCAGGTCATCACAGAGGATGTAAATGATGTTGGGCTTGGTGGATGCCGGCGTTTCCGCAGCACGTGATGCAGCCAGTGGAATCAACAACAGACTGACGAGCAGTAAGAGGGATGATTTCATATTCGAATCTGAGATGCCGGGCTGAACTCAATGGACTCACTTCACATGCAACATTCCGCGCATGACGAGATGGTGCCCAGGGAACGAGCAAATATAGGGGTAATCGCCGGGCGCAGCGGGCGCGGTGAACTGGATGACCTCTTCGCCGTCGTGATCGATCATCTTGGTGTGCCAGATGATGTTATTGTTGTCGGGAGTGAAGCCGTTCTCGAAGCCCTTGGCACCCATGACGAGCGCCTGATTGCCGATCTCATCCGCTTTGCCGGGCTGCACGAGCATGAGGTTGTGCGGCATGAAATCCGGATTGGCGAAGGTGAGTTTGATCTTCTTGCCCGCCTTCACGGTGAGTTCTTTCACGTCGTAGCTCATCCTTTCCGGGAGGGTCGCGATGCGGATCTCGGTGAGTTCGGGCTTGTCGGAAATGATGCCGGATTTCTTGGCGGCGGCTTCTTTCTCCTCGGCAACGACGCCGCCGCGCGTGGAAGCGGTGACATTGAACCACAGATGCTGCACGGTATTCGCGGCTATCCGCGCGTGCGGCTCGGAGGACTTCATAAGCTGTCCGAGCAACTCCATGTTCTGCACGTTATGCTGCTGGTGAATCCACAGGGCTTCGAGCAAGTGGTGCGCATCCTCCTTTTTATTCGGGTCAAATTGCTTCATCCACTTCTGCGTCGCGGTGATGACTTCCTTCGAGTCACGTCCGCTCAGTTCGATGTGCGTGCGATGACGGATGCCATCCACAGGCGACTTCAAATTTTCCAATAGCGCGGGGATCGGTTGTCCGGCGATGGCCACTGGCTTTTGCAGCGGGCGATCAATTGCGGTAATGCGGTAGATGCGGCCATGAGTGTGGTCGCGATTGGGGTCGCGCACGTTGTGCTGCATGTGGCCGATGATGACGTTGTGCCAGTCGGCGACGTAGAGCGAACCATCGGGCGCAAAGACGGCGCTGGAGGGGCGGAAGTTCTTGTCGCCGCTCATCAGTAAGCCGCGTGATTTTTCCTCGGTCACGCTGCCGTTGGCTTGCGTGACTTTGACCGTGAGTTCGTCGCCCGCAGGCTCGCCCCAGACGGTGCCTTTTTCCGCATTGCGCTCAAGGTGGTAATGCTTGATGCCGAGGAAGCCAATGACGTTGCAGATAAGAAAATCTCCCTGCATTTTCTCCGGGAAGTGCGTGCTGGAGACGACCGTGTTCGATGTCACAGGACGCACTTCCTTCTTCAGGAGATCGAACATCTTGAAACCGCTACCCTCGGGCCGCACCTGATACGCGCGACCGCCGGTGCCGTCAGTGGCATAGCAATAACCCCAATAGTCGAACGACGTGCCGTGCGGGTTCGGCGAGTTACCCGCGTGCTGCGCAATGGTGAATCGGCGCGGATCGAAGCGATACATTGCGCTCGCGCCGGTCTGCAAGGACGGGCCCCATGGGTGCTCGTAGTTGTGCTGCATGAAGACGCCGCTCTGCCAGTAGATGCCGCCATCGGGGCCATAGACGAGGTTGTTCGCGCCGTGGTGCGTGTCGGAAGTGTCGAGCCCTTGCAGCATGATGGTCTGCTGGTCGGCCTTGTCATCGCCGTTGGTGTCCTTGAGGTGGAGCAATTCGGATTGTCGCGTGACAATGACGCCGTTGTTCCAGAACTCAAAGCCGAGCGGGTTCTGCACCTTGGCAAATTCCTTCACGCTCTTTGCCTTGCCTTTTCCGTCGTCTTCAAAGATGAGGAGCGAATCGTTCATCGGCTTGCCCGGCTCCCACTTCGGATAAGACGCCCACGTCGCGACCCAGAGGCGACCTTTGGAATCAAACTGCATTTGCACGGGATTCGCGAGCTGCGGGAAACGCGACTCGTCGGCGTAGAGTTCAATCTTGAAGCCCTTGGCAATCGCAAAGTGCTTCACCGCTTCATCGGCACTGAGATAGTTCGTGCTGCCTTCCTTCATCGCGCTGCTGCTCTTGCTGCCGCCACCGACATTTGAGACGACCGGCACGGGCTTGGG
>JAYVZW010000445.1:0-3402 GCA_043783015.1 Verrucomicrobiota bacterium | reverse complement strand
GGGTGCGCAGTTTCACGATGTCGCTTTTGCTGAAGTCCACCTTGCCTGCACGGTTGAGGAGCCTGTCTGAAAGTTTGTGTGGAGGGGCAAACCCGAGGAGAAGAAGACATGAGAATAACCAAGACGAAGGAAGACAAAGCGCTGGATGAGGCGCTGGACGTATTGATAGCCAAGAGTGGCCATTCGCCGGAGGCGATCATGGGCGAGCAAGGCTTGCTGGCGCAGATGACCAAGGCGCTCATTGAGCGGGTGCTCGGAGCCGAGTTGATCCATCACCTCAAGACGGGGCGCGGCCCCGCCGAGGAGGTGTTGGACGAGCAGGGCGAGCGCATCGAACCGGGAAGCAACTGCCGCAACGGATTTAGCTCCAAGACGGTGCTGGGTGACAGCGGCGAGCTGGAGATCGCGGTGCCGCGTGACCCTCAGAGCAGCTTTGAGCCGCTGCTGGTGCCCAAGTGGCAGAAGAAGCTGCCGGGCTTCGAGCAGAAGATCATCGCGCTGTATGCGCGAGGCATGACGGTGCGCGACATCAAGGCGATGCTTGAACAGCAGTATCGCATTGAAGTGAGTCCCGACTTCATCAGTAGCGTGACCGACGCGGTGCACGCGGAGGTCACTGAGTGGCAGAACCGGCCCTTGGAGCGGATGTATCCGCTGGTGTTCTTCGACGCGCTGCGCGTGCGCATTCGCGACGAAGGCACGGTGCGCAACAAGGCGGTGTATCTGGCCCTGGGCGTGGCCGCCGACGGCACGCGCGAAGTGCTGGGCCTGTGGATCGAGCAGAACGAAGGGGCGAAGTTCTGGCTTAAAGTCATGAACGAGCTGCGCAACCGTGGCGTGGAGGACGTGCTCATCGCGGTGGTGGACGGGCTCAAAGGATTCCCGGAGGCGATCACTGCGGTGTTCCCCCAGGCGCAGGTGCAGACCTGCATAGTGCACTTGATCCGCCACAGCCTCACCTACTGCAACTACAAGGAACGCAAAGCCGTCGCCGCCGCGCTCAAGCTCGTTTACCGTGCGGAGAGCGAGGCCATGGCGCTGAAGCGGCTGGATGAATTTGCAGCCGGAGAATGGGGTGAAAAGTATCCCACCATCGCCGCGAGCTGGCGGCGTTCGTGGGAGCAGGTGATCCCGTTCTTTGCGTATCCAGCGGCGGTGAGGAAGATCATCTACACGACCAACGCCATCGAGAGCCTGAACATGCAACTGCGTAAAATTATCAAGAACCGGGGTCACTTCCCGAGCGATGAAGCCGCGACGAAATTACTGTATCTGGCCTTGCGCGACATCAGCATCAAGTGGAAGTCCACCCCGTTGAACTGGAAGGCCGCCGCCAACCAGTTCGCCATCCAGTTTGGCTCGCGATTTTTTGATCCTCAGCTAGCTGAGGATCAAAAAGCACGGCCCAACACCAAACCATAACCCAATCACCCGAAACACAAACTTTCGGACACGCCCAAAACTGTCAGTCAGCAAAACTTGACATAAGTGAGGAGGGGTCTGTCAATGATTTTGGACACATTTGAAATACGCGAAATCGGGTGACATGGATGAGGAGCGCGGCTGGACAGTAAAGCGGTGCCATCTCCGCTTGGCCGGTTACCATATGCTCACGGTATCACAACTGCACACAATGGGTCTTTGATCCTTAAACCCTTGAATATTAATTACCCTTCTCCTCGGCCCCATGCGTCAGCGCAATACGGAAGCCAATGATATCCCGGCGTGTGGTGATCGGCACGCCCTGGCGCGCGGATGAAAGCAGGTCGTCGGGATTAGAGCTGCGCCAGTTGCCTCCGCGCACGGTGCCCTGCAGTGGATGACCAGCGGTGGGTGCCGCTTCGTAATCGGTGTCCACCCATTCGCTGACATTGCCCGCGAGTCCGACAAATCCTTTGGGGCCAACCGGCAGCGCAGTCACAGCGGCGATGCCGGGGAAGAGGTCTTGATATTTTTTGATGACGTTCGTCAGACGGCCTGCATGAAGCGCAGACTCATCGGCGAAGTTATCCACGTTCTTCGGCGGCGGCCATTCATAACCCCAGGGATACACGCCCCGGATGCGCCCATTGCGCTCAGCGGGATCTTTTCCGCGCTCCAGCGGCAGGCCGACCGCCCGGCTCCATTCCTCATCCGTAGGCAGGCGGTAGCGGTCGCTCTTGCCGATGAGATTCTGCTCGCGCTCGCGCTTGGTCAGCCACACGCAAAATGCGCGCGCCTCTTCACGATCCACATTGACCATGGGAATCTGGGCGCTCTTGGTGCGTTCGACTGCCGCCGTAGGCTTGCTGGCTCCGGTGGACTTCACATACTCCAAATAATCGCGACGCCGGGTTTCGGTCGCAGCGAGCAGAATGTCTCCATTGGGGATGAATTTCATGCCCAGTGAGTTTCTCCATTCACGCCCGAAGTTCACACCGCGACGCTTCTCCATATCGGCATAAAGTTCCAGCAACTCGTTCTCCTTCACATCGCCATCGATGATCAAATCCGTAAATCCCTCACCGCGCAGCTCTACTTCCAGCTCACCGGTTTTCACATGCAAAATTTCCACGGGCGAGATGCCGAGCAGTTCATCGTGGAGGTAAACTTTAACTCCGGGTGGATTCGTGCGCACCATGGCACTGCCATAGCCCTGCCGCTCCACGCGCAAAGTGAACGCCTGCCACTGGCGCGAGTTATCCTTCGGTTCCGCTAACGCCGATGCGCCAACGCCTTCAGGCAGGGCGAAAGTTTCCAGCACATAGTGATGTTCATGGGTGAGGAATCCCCTGGTGCGATCATCGTCGGCCAGCCAGGAGCGAAAGGCTTCCGCATCCGCTGGCGGCACCACGGCAATGTAAGCACTGTCCTTGTCGCCCTGAACTTGAAAGTGCTCCACCCGTCCCTCGAAGGGCCGTCCCGTGCTCTTCAGAAACCGGTTGAAATGACTCATCTCCACGGGGCGCACGGTTTCATGGCCGTTCTGCTTCGGCACAAACTCCATGCCCAGGCTGTTTGTCCAGCGCTCGCCGGGCTGCGGCAATTTGGACGGCTCCAGCTTCAATTCAAAAACTGCGGGGGCTTTTTTGCTCGCCGTGTGTTCAAATTCCTGAAGCCGGTAGCCCGCAAGCCGGAGTTGGTAGATGGCCGGGATGTCTTCATTCGGACTGAAAGCAAACGGAGTCTGACCCAGCTTTTGGCCATTGGAATAAATCTCCGCACCGGTCGGCTCCGACCGGATGGTGACCAGCGGCTTGGACCGATGCAGCGCCTCTTGAATTTTACCGCCTTGCAACGACCAGAGAAGCGCGCCCGCGCCCAGCAGGGACACACAACCGACGGCAATAAGCGCCTTGCGCTTCCACTTGCGAGTCTCCGCGACGCGCTCCCCGCGCAAGGCCTGCGCCATGTCCTGAGCCG
>JAYVZW010000444.1:0-3422 GCA_043783015.1 Verrucomicrobiota bacterium | reverse complement strand
CGCATTGACGGAGGCCGTCTGTCCCTCTCAGGATGCGGCCCTTATGTTCACCTTCTTTAAACTAGCTTCATTGCCTCCGCGCTATCGCAGCTCTTTGCGGCCACATCGCGCTATCTTTCATGAGTGATTTCAAGACGATCCGGGTTCATGGTGTCTATATCGGACATGCCAGCGGGTATTCGTCCTCGCACTGGAATCAAATTTGCGCCGACCATGAATTTAAAATTTCCTCGAATTCATCAATGTCATTCTGGGACATGCCTTCGCCGCCGCCAAGAGTCCCCGGAAAAATTCTCGCGGGTGGCCTCGCTGATGAGGCCTGAAATGAAACGCGTGGTCAAGCCGCTGCCCGGCAAGTTTTATGTGCGGCTGATTTAGGAAAACGCTCAACACCTCGGCAAGCAGATAAAAAGCATAATGGAAAGCTCGAACCCAGGATATGACGCTTTGCCTAAGAATCAAATTCTTCAACGGCACAAGCCGTCGGACGTATTTCGCCCCCGGTTCCAACGATCTCAATAAGTTTTTGTTTTTTGAGAAAGTCCAGAAGTTCCGTAGCCTTATGTGAATCTATGTCAAGTTGTGACATCACGGCATGGATATCGACGAAGTCCTGCCCTTTGGCGGCGGCGATAATCGATTCAATGATGACTCGTGTCGGAACTTTAATGTTCTGCATGCCTCAATCTGTATAAAATTAAGCTTAGAGTCAAACAGGAATTATCGACGTCAAACAAATCGTGAGATCGGCAAAAAAAAGGGCGGGGTGGTGGGAGACCTTCAAAAATCTCCGCAGCCCAACGCGGAAATACCCTCATACAGCCTAATGAGAAAATGACTTGAATATCGTGGGATACACTTTAAAACTGAATCATCATGAAAAAGCTCCACACGATAATCACAGGTATTGTCGTCTCTGCCATGCTCGCTCTGCATTGCGCCTGTGCGGACGATGACTTTTCTACGCAGAAATTCCCCATAAAGCTGCCGACTTTGGACGGGAAGGTGAGCACTTGGGCGATGTATGGTCATTTATTCACTTCTAAACTACTATGGAGAGGCGCTGAAGAGGATGGACGCGAATTTACAGCCAAAGAGGAAAAGATGAAGCGAGAAGCAGAAGCTGCGGCCGCAGCCTCCGGTGTTATAATTGGCTATGTAATGGTTCCTAAAACTCTCGTCGCAGAAAATAGTGAGCGCGAGCTTGGCAGTTATACAATCAGACGGCTAGCTTTGAGCTATGCCTTTGAACCGGAAGTTGGCAAGGTCACTGATCTTATGCCAAAATTAAAGGCTTTTCGCGTTTCATTTAGCATTAAAACCGGAGACGCAAACAGAATTCAGATCAGGGATATTCTTCCTAGCACCGCATTTGTTGATGGAAGTTTGTCAGGACAGATCACCGCCACCTCCAGAGTTGGGTTAAACAAGGGCGGACACTTTGTTATTGCAGATGGAAATGCCGCAGTCGGGGCCGAGGCTACATTTTCTTGGGTTTACAAGCCCAAAGATTTAGCCGTCGCTTCTGGAGTTGTCGGTAACGAGGCATTCATCGACTTCCAGCCAAGAAAGAATGGAGAATTTTACGTCGGTCAAGTGCCTATAGAATTGAGCTTGCTGGTGCCCAAAGATGTGAACGTTGCGGAAATCACCCTAGGCACTTCATTAGTTTCAGACAAAGACACTATTGTCCCCGCCGGGGTAGGCATAATCAAGGTGTTGTTTCCCTGAATATATCACGCAAGCACATGCATCTGTGCAGACAAGTCTGTGGTAGTGAAAGGACTTAGTCCGCGCGGAATTGCGCACAGCACTTGGTTCGTTGCTTACAATTTTTTTAAGTAGCAGGCATAGCCGCTTGAGGTTGCACTCTTCAAACAGCCAGCGCATTTTTCATCCGCACAATGATGACCTCTGCAGGCTCCAATCCGCATGATACACGGAGCAACATCCGGTTCACGCCGCAGCTCTCAGCCCAATCCAACTCGTCATAGTGCGCCAGCATCGTGTAAGGACAGACCAGTGTGAAATTTGTGCCGAGGCTCGGCCCTTTGCAGAACTGCATGGCGTCATAGACGGCGGGTGTTTTTGCTTTGTCCTTCAGCACAAACGAAAGCAAACAACCGTGCCCACCGTCTTCGCGCTGCAAGTGGCCGTAGATGCCGCTCTTGTCTTCGATGGAATGAAACACCTTCTCCACTGCAGGATGCGCCGAAAGAAATTCATAAAGAGCGATGCTATTGCGGCTCATAAGCTTCACGCGCACGACGAAATCGCGTGAATTGCGCTCCAATGCCTCCGCATCCCCGCGCCAGAGTTCGTTGTCATGATGCGCCTGAAGGAAGGCGGCAAAATCATCACGATGCGGTGAATCGCTGTTCACGATGACGCAGCCAGCGAGCACATCACCCACGCCAGAAAAGGCCTTGGTCAGACTCGTGGTCACCAGATCGGCCAGAAGAAACGCATCGACGTTGACGCAGGTCGCAACCGTGTCGTCCACGATGAGCGGCACGTCTTTCTCATGCAGAAAAAGCATCTCGGTCACGCGGCGCAGATCCACGCATTTCATCAGCGGATTGCTCGGCAGCTCGGCAAAGATGCCCGCGAGCGGCTCCGACTTGATGAGCGATTGCAGCTTTGCGTAGTCACCGTCGTCGTTGAACGGCAGGAAGTGCGCGCCGGAACCGAAGTGCTCCTGCAACTTGAGCACATCGACATAAGGAAAATCTAGTTGCACCGTCTTGCGACCCGGAAACAAGGCGGTCAGCATCCGAAGCACCGCAAAGTTCGCAGCCATGCCGGAAGGAAACAGAAAAATATCCTCTGCGCGTTGCCCCGTGATGCCCGCCAGTCGTTCTTTGATAACCTGTCGCGCCCGCTCACCCTCCGCTTCACTGACAACGTCCGCTGCCCTGCCCAGCGCAGCCTCAGACTGACGGCAGCTCACAATTTCGCCGCAGAAGCGCCAGTAGCGCCGCGCAATGTCATATGATGCAGACGGGAAAATTGCGACTCCAAGCGCTTCCGCACTGAAAGTCTCCAAGCGAACCGGCCCGCCTCCGTGACGCCGCACGAAATCCGCACAACGTTCCGCATGGATTCGCCTGGGAAAAACTAGCGCACGCTCACCGGGCTTAGCGTATTCCGATTCCACCGCTGCATTTAGCGAGGCGATGGCAGGCGGCACGAAGAAGCGCGGATAACCGCTCTGAAATTTGGAGACTACTTCCGGATCTTTCTCCTCATAGCCGATCACATGCTTCCACAGAGGCAGACACACTGAAACACCGTAAGGCGAAGGCGGAATCGGCCAGCCGAGGTCTTCGACATGACACATGGGATTGGTGAGAAGATCACGCATGGTGCTAATACCCGCTTGTGCTCTTCAACGATAATCAAATCAGCCCCAGTTCCTTCAC
>JAYVZW010000443.1:0-10319 GCA_043783015.1 Verrucomicrobiota bacterium | reverse complement strand
AGGACACCTTCGATGCCGTGCGCAATCAAGAGGTGCTCAACCGTCTGCTGAAAAAATGGTCCTCCAGAGGCACCGCGAAAATCCCCGGGCAAAAAATTTCAGACGCCATGCTGGAGCAAGTCAGGCTGCTGGCGCGCAAACTGCAGCGCCTCATCGCCGCCCTGCCTCTGGATGCTCTCCGATGGACGGACCTCTGCCGGGCACATGAAAAAACCTACCGCTCGGCGCGCCGGTGGATGAAACGCTCCGCCAGTGGCAACCCGGAACATCTGCATCACTGGCGCAGAAGGGTGAAGGATCTGTATTACCAATCGCTGGCGCTGCGCCATCTCGGAGGCATGAAGCGCCGCATCCGGCAGTCACACCGGCTCGGCTCCCGTCTCGGAAAATGTCATGACCTGCATCTGTTGCAGCGTTGCGCGGGCGCGAAACTTTCCCCGGCTGAACTCAAACGCGTGCGACGATTACAGGCTGAGCTTCATAAAAAAATATTCGCCGCCGGAACCAAGCTGTTCCGCGATAAGCCGGACCATTTCGGGCGTTCACTTTCGTGACGCTGCCCGGCTCACACGTGATTTTTTTTGGACCGCTTCCTAGCAATCAAAAAAGGCAGATCAAGCGCCGAAAAGAAAATCCACGCCAGAACGGCAACCGCACCGATATACCACGGCCACGGCCCCAGATAATCGAAGAGACTGGCAGTCGGCGGCTTTTCACAAAGGAATCCGTAATTTGCATCGCCTCCAAAGAATCGGATGATGGCGTTGGCCGCACCGGCGAATGCGGCATAGATCACCATCCAGCCTATGGCGCGCAGCACCGCCCCGCCACGAGGAGTGTTGCCTCTGGCGAAGACCAGATGGATCGCAGCCATGACCACGCCGGCATGGAGCATAAAAAATGTGATGAATCGCGGATGCGGCCATGCGACGGAAAGCGCGGGCGTGATCAGCCCTTGCATGGTCCCGGCCAGTCCCCAGAAATAGAGCAGTTCACAAAGCTCGGCCTGGTGCGTCAGCAGTGCCAGCGCGCCCACGATGGCGGCCACATCACAGAAATGAAATGGAAACGCATTGCCCGCCGTGAGTGTGTCGAAACGCCACGCCACCAGAAGATTGAGCGGCCATTCCAGCAGCAACATGACCGCCAGACTGATTTCAAAACCACGCGCCGCGCGCAACCAGCCCTTCCGGGTAAGCACGATCATCAGTGTGACGGCTGCCGCCGTTAGAAGAAGCACGCAAAGATGAGCCGGCCCGAAAGCGGTAAAAACTTCTTTGGCGCTGGCAACGGCAAACATGGACTGATATTGAACCGCCGCGTGCCGGTGGGCAAATCATCATTGCCGGACATCTTGAGCGAGGTTAAATAAATCCTTCGCCACCTCCGGCAGCCTGCGTTTCAGTATCGTCTCCACTCCCGCGGGACCATTCTACCCGCGTCTTTTTTTCCATGCTTGAATCTCACGCACTTTCTTGCTAAGTAAATCAACCTCCATCCGTTGTCCCGGACCTTGAAGCCGCACCTGATCAAGTTTTCCTGTCCTGCCTGTGGCACGCGGCTGGCAGTGCCGCTGTCCATGGCTGGCATAGAAGATCATTGCCCAAAATGCAACGAGATGGTCGCGGCACCGGCGCCAACGGATCCGCCCGCCGCCCCGCCCAGTGCTGTAATCTCACGCGTTAGTGAAGAAATTTTTCCAGGTCTGCGGACTTCTCTTCTGGATGATTTTCTGTCGGGCCCGGCACCAACGGAGACGACGACTGAAGCCACGTCGAAACCCCAAAAAAAATCGAGGGCCAAGCAACCTCCGCCGGAGGTTACTCCAGAGCTGGTTGCCCACCCTGAGCCAGTCGAGACCGTCCCCGCACCGGCTGAATCCCCGCTCACCGGCGATCCAGGACCGCTTGCAGATGCCGGGCCATTTGATCAACCGCTGGTTGAATCTTGGAACGAACCGCCGGATGAAAATCTGCCTGACATCGGAATGGGGGACGCTCTGGCATCATATTTGTCCGCCCCCGCATCCCATGTCAGCCGGCAGGTAATGCCTTCACTCGGGTTCGGCTTGCTACAAATTCCTGACTCCCAGCGGAGTGACCGCCGGTCGCGTCGAAGCCGATTCATGGTCGCGGGTGTGCTGGTCTTTTTGCTGCTCGATGCCGCGTTCGCCTTGTGGTTTTTCCGTCACCGCATCCAGGCTTGGTGGACCCACGGCGAAACGGCCAAAGTCACATCGGTCACACCTCCCGTATTTAACGGCAAGCCTGCCATTGCTCCGGAAAAAAATGACCCGCTGCCAGTAGAACAACCATCTCCAGTTCCTCCCGTCGAGACAATCCCCAAACCACCCGAACCTGCGGTCGTGATCACACCTCCTGAAATCCGCACTGATCCTAACAAAGCGCCCGCGCCTGAAGTAGCTCCTGTTCAGCCCGTTCCTCTCCCGCCCGTCGTAGTTCCTGTTATAACCAACCCGGTGAGATTGCCTGATGAAAACACGCCGCCGCCTGTAATCACGAAGCTGGACATCGAGCCTCCACCCGCGCCACCTCCCGCACCTCTCATCATTGATACCACTTCACCCACTGACGCCGCGACTAGCACACCCCAACTTTTGCCCGTAAGCAGTGATGTCGCCCCGGCACGAACCGCATTGGATACATTGAAGGGTTTTCTCGCCGCCCCCGGCATCAGCGATCGCCTGCGCTGGTGCCAGAAACCCGAAACGGTCCGGCCATTGATGGAAAAACATTACACCTCGCACCCGGACGGTCCGCTCAAGGTCGGCAGAATCGATCTTGTCGCCAGCTACCCGACCAAGGACGGCGTGCCGCCCTACTCCATGTTCGAGCTGAGCGGAGGTTCCCTGAAGAATACTGTTCTCGCGCTCGTGGAGGAAAAACCCAAGAACGAACATCGCGTGGACTGGGAGGCGTTTGTGGAATTCAAAGACGGATTGCTCTGGGAATTCATGAGCAAGCCTGATTCGCGGCCGCAAAAGTTCCGCGTCATCATGCGCCGCACCCATTATTTCGACAAGGATGTGCCCGACGTGGGCAACAAGGATGGGTTTGAGCTGACACAGCCCAGCAGCGAGGCCGTCGCCCACGTTTTCTCAGTGCGAAGCAGTCCCATAGCACGACAAGTGGCCCAGCGTCTCGGGTGGGACGCGAAAATTCCTGCCACGCTGGAACTTGTCTGGCGCGTCGATGGCACCCGACGTTGGGTGGAGATTCAAACAGTGCCTTCCTTTGGCTGGCGGGGTTGAAATAACAGGGCCCACTTCATCATCATTCAAATTGGTTCACCGAACGAAATGGAAAACGAACTGTCTTTGCCAGGATCCACCGTTGTCAGCGAAAAACCCTACGAATTCGTCTCGCCACGGGAAGGCCGTTTCTGGGTCTGGTTCTTCGGCAAACTGCTGGCGCGCCATCTGAGGAACACCCACGGCATCCACTCCTGGGAGATCAAGGGCAGCGAAAAACTCGCGGCATCACTGAAGGCCGGTCATGGCATCCTCATGGTGCCAAACCATCCGCGGCCCAGTGATCCGATTGCGTTGGGTCTGATCGTGAAGCAATTGAGCCAGCCGATCAACACCATGGCCAGCGCGCATTTGTTTTTGCAAAGCCGCTTCAATGCCTGGCTGCTGCCGCGCATCGGAGCTTTCAGTGTGTATCGAGAAGGCATGGACCGCGAATCACTGAAGACCGCCATCAGCATCCTGGCCCACGCCAGTCGTCCACTGGTGATCTTTGCCGAGGGCGTTGTCACCCGAACCAACGACCGCTTGATCAACCTTCAGGATGGGGTGGCATTCATCGCGCGGACCGCAGCAAAACAACGCGCGGAATCCAGCCCGCCGGGCCGGGTGGTGGTGCACCCGCTCGCGGTGCGATACACCTTCCATGGCGATCTGGAAAAAACATTGACACCAGTTCTTGACAAAATTGAACGGCGCCTCTCCTGGCATCCGCAGCGGGGGAAGGATATTGTCGGTCGCATCGTCAGGCTGGGTCACGCGCTCCTGACGCTAAAAGAGATGGAGTATTTCGGCTCGGCGCAGACCGGCATCACGCCTGAGCGCGTGGCAAGACTCCTGAACCGCGTGCTGGGACCGCTGGAGGTGGAATGGCTGAAAGGCCGCAGCGAAGGCACCGCCGTCAATCGCGTCAAGAACTTGCGTAAAGCCATCCTGCCCGATCTGGTTGCCGGGGAAGTGCCGGAGTCCGAGCGACTGAGAAGATGGAAACAACTTTTTGATCTCGAAGTCGCCCAGCAGATTTATCATTTTCCTCCGGATTATCTCGGTGAGTCGCCGACACCAGAGCGCCTCATTGAAACCGTCGAGCGCTATGAAGAAGCCTTTGGCAATCCGACACCGACAGTTCACGGCCCCTTGCATCTGACTTTTGAAATTGGCGATGCCATCGAGGTTAATACCGTGCGTGACAAGCGCGCGCCATCGGATCCCCTGATGGATCAAATCCGCGCCAGCCTCACTTCGATGCTGGGCATCGGCATTGACCCGGCCAATTCATGAACCCTGCGTCTGAATCCTCAACAAAACTGCGTCTTGTCCGGTTGCTGATCATCATCTCCGGTCTCGCAGTCTGGTTTTGGACGCAATCGCTCATCGGAGCAAAAACGCCTGTCGCCGGTGGTGCCGGCATCGGCGACACCGGCCATGACTGGACGGCGAATTGGAACGCATGGCTGCAAGCTCACACTTCAGTGAACAACTTCCTGCTCATTGCCAGCTCCGCCTGCATCGACGCGCTCGGTCTTTTCATCATCGGCGTGACCATCTTCGGCAAAAGCATCCGCCCCTTTCTCGGGCTGATCTTAATTTTTTCACTTCGCCAGATCAATCAGGCCTTTACCAGCCTGCCGGTTCCATCGGGGCAAATCTGGCATCCCACGGGAGTGCCGACGCTGCTCGTGACTTACGGGGTGAGTAATGATCTCTTTTTCTCGGGCCACACCGCACTGGCCGTCTTCGGGGCGATGGAGCTTTTCCGCGCGGGCAATAAAGCGTTGCGTGTGCTGGCAGTGGCCCTTGCGCTCTTTGAAGTTTGCACGGTTCTTGTGCTCCGGGCGCACTATACCATGGACGTGTATGCGGGCGTCATGACCGCGTTGTTCGTCGGACTTCTCGCGCAGAAAATCGCCGCACCGGTTGACCGATGGCTGGATCGCCGGACGGCAGGATGATTTTGAAAATCGTCGAACAGGCAAAAGCTTGCGCAATCGTTCTGACGGCCATGATAACCTGAACTGATGCGGCAGCGCGCAACCGCCTCTTGCCAAAGCGCCTGCACGCAGCACCCTGTCATGCGAACAAATGAATCACGAAAATCCGGAAAAGCCCCGGCTCATCGCCATCGCCGCGATGGCATCAAACCGCGTCATCGGTCGGGATGGCAAACTCCCATGGCATCTGCCGGAGGATTTGAAATTCTTCAAGCAAACCACGCTGGGTCATCCCGTTCTCATGGGGCGCAAAACCTTTGATTCCATCATCGAGCGCCTGGGCAAACCCCTTCCGGGCCGCCTGAACATCGTTCTCAGCAGAACCATGGCCGCGCGAGATGATGCCCAGGTCATACGCGAGATCGCAGAACTCCCCACTCCCAATTCTCAACTCCCAACCCCCATTTTTTTGATTGGCGGCGCGCAATTGTATGAGAGCTTTCTTCCTGTGTGCGACGAACTATTGCTCACTTACCTTAGCGCGCCGCACGAGGGTGACGCTTATTTCCCCCCCTTTGAAGATATGTTTGAATTGCATTCCGTGCTGGCCGACGGGGAAGGTTGGGAAATCCGAAGATATCTCAAAAAGACCGTGGCCGTGCCCTGACCGGAAATGAGTCCGCGAGGCACAAAAGTTCAGCTGCCTATCGACTGAATTTTTGGGTGCTCAAGACGCGCAACCTGTAAATATCCTCGATGGAAGTGGTGTCCGGATTCACATAGTTGGAGCTTGATGGCTTAAAACGGCTGTCGTCGGGGTCAATGTAGCGCTCGATAACACTGGAGCCGCGATATTCGGAAAGCACCAGGTCACGCTCCTCGTCCCAGACTTTCGCCGCTGTGGCGCGAACTTTTTTGAGCACCTGAGCGCGGATGTGAACGGTGTAGGTATTGGATTTGGTGGTTAGCAAGGGATAGAGATGGTTATAGGGCATCTCACGCGAATTGTCACCGGTAAGCCTGAAGCGGTCCCAATAGGCGGGCGATTGCAACTCCGTCAGGACCGCGCCTTTTGGAACAAGATGCAGATCACATATTTCAGCAGCCGACACAAACAATGATGGTTTGGCAGGGTCTGCGTTGTCAAACCTTGCTTGGAACTGTTTGAGTGTCTCCACGGGGTCTAATGGAGTCCGGCAAATGGTTCCACTGTTGCGGTCCTTGTATTTCACACTGTCGGCGTCGGGGATGGCCATGGTCAAGATGGCCTTCAGAGCAGCGCGCACCGCAGTCTCCCGCTTGATGTAATAGAAGGGAGCAATCTGATAGTTCATATTCACTTTTCCGGCAGTCGAGAGCGGCTCGCTGATGGCGTAAGGCTCAACGATTGGCATGGTAAAGAGATCGAGCACAAGATAGTCCTTGGGGGCAGCGCTGCCGGGATGCGTTCCGGACACATCCGGCCGGAAAAGAAGGGTCTGCCAAGGCCTTTGAGGAGAATATCCCACCCCGGTGGGGAGTGAACCCAGCATCACCGGCGAAGCCATCTGACGGTTCGGTGAAAAGTGAGTGACTCCATCGGTATTTTCTGAGGAGTAACTCCAATAAGCATGGCCATTGACGCCTGTCGTGGTGCCTTCATCAGCTTTGTTGATGTAAGGTCCGTCGATGTAGTTGGCGATGCCATTGTCCCAGTCGCCGGGCGTCTTGGATTGGTTTGTCATCAAGGCACCTGTTGTGATGCTCGATGGAAAATCAGGGTTTCCCGGCGGCTGGTAGTTTCCATAGTTCATCCCAGCGATCAATCTCCCGTTGGTAGAAGCGTCATAGGGCTGGTTGATACCCGTTTTGAGACTGTGGGCCATTTTTGAGTTCTTGGCGTAATTAGCGTGAGGCAAAAAGACCGTGTCCGGCACGTTTTCGCTGGCGGCGACCAGCCTGAGGTCACCATTGACCGGCGCACCCGATGGCTCAAGACTGTGAACCACGTCATTCTTGTCAATGAGGTTGCCCCAGTTGGTGTTGTCACTCAGTTGTGATATCCGATCGTTATAATCAATTTTTTTGATACCCCCGTTGGTGGTAAATTTGGCACCGAAATTGCCCGGTGCCGCAGGCAGTGGAAGACCTGGAATATCCGGGAACTTCAATTTGATGGTCTGCACCGTAGTCCCCGCGCTGTCCGTGCATTTGATCGTCAAGGTTGCCGTGGCGCCGTTCAGTTTCATCGTCTTTACTTTGGCCGCGCTTAAATCAATGTCCTTCTGGCTGATCAACTGATAGTTGGCACCCGCTTTGGGCGGCACGATCTTCTGGTAGAAACCATTCGCGATGCCTTCCGTTCCTGACAAAGCCCTCGAATGAAATCCACCGGAACTGCTTACCTTGTTGACGGCAGTAGATGGAAAATTAAGATTAAGTGTCTGGGTGCCTATGGTCACCGTGAGCTTTTCAAGCCCGGTAACTGAATGAGAATAACTTGGATAAAGACCAGCATAGCCCTGGGCCGGACAAAATGATTCAAGAATAAGAACCGCGCGCATCTTTCTCGTCTTGGCCGTGGGCACCGAGATTTCGGTGGCGTAAAACTGAAGCGCGGCCTCGGATATGGTTGCCATCCGGCCAAAGCCCTTGGTGTCTCCTGCCGGGGTGGTGATCTTGATCGGCGCGACCTGCCCGCTGCCAGTGGAGCGAGTTGTCGGAGTGAAAGGCTTGCCGCCCGCCGCCACCAGCGTTTCGTCCTGCAAATTCGTAATCCGGATGTAATCAAATATCTCAGTAAGAATCTGATCGCGATTCAGAGTTCCATATTTGGTTCCGAACCCATTGGCCGGCCCGCCAAATCCCGGGATGGGTTTGTCCATCAGCTTGCGCAGATACTCATAGAGTTTCTGGTTGCGTGCATTGCCAGCATAGTCGGCATTCCTATCTGTGGATGTGTTACCGCTGCTGCTTCCACGCGTGAAATAGTATTTTTTTGGAGATAATGAAGGGCTGATCGTGGAACAGAAAGCCAGCATTCCGTCACTGGCCGTGCGAAAGGTTGAGGAGTCAATCGTATGCACAGGCCACATGCTGACCCGCGGCTGGCCAAAGAGGTTCAACTCGGGTGCCCGGCTGCTGGTGGTGAGAAAAAATTTCACCTTGTCCAGCGCGTCCGGTGTCACGATCCCCGGCAGATTTTCATCCCGCCGATCGCCGCTGACGGTCGGCCTGAAGATCAATTCATCAACCGAACCATAAAGCCGGTCCGTTTTACGGGCGAGGAAGTCGGTGCCGCCTGCATCATCGGCCACGGTGCCGCCTTTGGAACCACCGTAGGCTATGCGAGGAGCCAGTGTCCCGATCTGCTCCCTTAGCAAATCTGGAAAAACGGCGCTGAGGGAGATGGTCGCCGGGTGACCGGGATATCTTTGAAATTCATTCGTTGCCACATGGCTTTTTGTGAAATTGTCATCCAGAAGCGAATAAGCCCGAGGGCTGTCCCAGAAAGATCCTGCCACCGTGTCAGGCAGCTTATTCAAATCTCCCGCCGCAGTGTTGATGTTGATCTTGGAGGTTTCATCGTCGGTCCAGAAGGCGATGCGACCCACAATGGGATTGGCGGCACTGGGTGTCTTGGAAGTGGGCGCACCCGCCCAGTTGGCGATCTTACCGCTGCTGTCCACTCCCATCGGTGCGGTGAGGGTTCCATCATTCAGCACATAAATCCACTTCACGGGCATCGGCACCCGGTGCTGGTTCGCTCCAGAGCCACCGGCATTGACCAGATTCATTTTTAACTTGGTTCCATCTGAAAGAACTGCCGTATCGCCATAGGAAAATCCATCCACCAAACTGCTTCCCCCATCAGAATAGGCTCGAGGGTCGATGATCGGAAAATGCATGGTTCCCGCGCTGTCAGCCACAGGACTGTTTAGGTCTGTGAACCTGGCAGGCATCCGGTCCCAATTCGCAACCAGATCAGGTTGGGGATCATCTGCTGTATTGAATTTCGCGATCTCACTTTGGGTGATCTCCATGTCATCGGATGAATAGAGCTTGAAACAAGACAGAGGAGCGCTGGAAGCGGCGCCCTTGGCAGTTCCGTAGGTTCGGATCATCCCGGGTTGCGAAGCCCAAGTGATGCTCTTGTCGGTGGGTGAAGTGGTCGCCATCCGGATCACGCTGGACACAACCTGGACACTTGTGTCCGCCAGTTGCCTGGCTGTGATCTGACTTGCCGCACTCCGGGCTGTCCCAAGTTCGCTGGTCACACTCGATAAAAACGCCAGCACCAAGGTGATGATCAGCGCCAGAAACGCCAGCACCAGAAAGAGTGCAACCCCTGCTGGCTTTCGAGCGCGCGATCGACAATGGACATAGGTTCCCATGTTGAATCCTCAACTCACAGGATACCAGAGCATCCCGACTTTGCCATGCCGCCTGTCAACCACTGCCCAGCAGAACCTGCCGCCACGCCCACCCGACTCAAGGGGTGTTAATCGAGGCGGAAGTCTGCAGGTTCGATGCGGCATCGTAGGTGTAACCACCGAGTGTGATCGAGCTTACCGTAAAGGTGAAAGTCCCGCGGCTCTTGGAACGCAGCGACTTGAAGCTGGCCAGACCACTCGTGTTGGTTGTGGCCGATGCCGCCCCGGTCGTCAGCCCAGACCAATTTCCGGACACAGTCGCACCGGATTTCACCGCGCCAGTTTGATCTTTGACCGTGACTACGGCTGTTGCCTGATAGCCAGTGCCGCCCTTGGTCACGGACATGGAGATGGCCGCCACGAAAACTTTGTTGTTGCTCTGGACGTTGATCAACACGGTTGTGGAGCCGGACAAGCCGGTGTTATCAATCACAACCAGCGTAGCGGTGTAAGTGCCCGCCGCAGTATAGATGTGACTTGGATTCGCCAAGGTTGAAGTCGTGCCGTCGCCGAAGTCCCAGTTAGTTGTCACAATCGAGCCGTCCGGATCATAGCTTCCGGCGCTGGAAAAACTAACGGACAGCGGAGCCGGTCCAGTAGTGGGGGCGGACTGCGTGGCCACAGCAATGGGGGACTGTCCAGTGACCGGGATGGTCGTGCCGGTCAATGCGTATTGACCGAGGCTGTCGTAGTTGCTGTAACCTGTTG